>JBPYDU010000051.1:0-13189 GCA_051985995.1 Candidatus Nitrosopolaris sp. | reverse complement strand
ACGTTCGTTTCGCACCAAGCGTTAAAAAGTTTAAGTGACCTGGCGTAGGCGTCCCTCGTTGCCTCAGTCCTTAGAGAGTCCAAGAACGGGTCAGTCGCTCCTCGAAGTGAGCTCAGTGGTGTAACATGGTTGCATTGGGTATTTAGTTATATACTTGCTTGCCATAATTTATGTTATGTTATTTGTTCATTTGATTGACGCCAGTGGGTCTGAGACCCCCTGTTCGGACAGCGTAAATAATACTTCCCTTTCTGGATGATATGGGCTATCCACCATTCTTGCGATCCGGTTTTTGCCAGCGCGCTTTAGGTACACTCTATACGTGCTAGTATGTGCCACAACGTGGCCACCTGTAGGGCGGAATGCATCACCAAATATTGCATCCGGAGAGGATTGAATCTGATTAGTTGCTAGGACTGCAACTTCGTAGGTTTCGGCGATCCGCACTAACGTGTGCATAAATTTATTAAGTTTCTGCTGCCGCTCCGAGAGCGCACCTCGTCCTATGAATTCGGCCCTGTAGTGCGCTACGGCTGAATCTACTATAAGCAATTTTACTTTCCTCTCATCTATAATGGGGCCGCTTTCTTGTATAATCAATTCCTGATGAGCACTGTTATACGCCTTTGCAACTATTACGTTTTCAAGTGCAATCTGGGGATCCATTTTTCTCGCTACAGCAATCGATACTACTCGTTCAGGTCTGAACGTATTTTCGGTATCAATATAGAGTGCCTTACCATTTAATCCTCCATCAGACTTGGTTTGTTTAACCATCACACATAAAGTATGACAGATCTGAGTCTTTCCTGTACCATACTCGCCATAGATTTCTGTGACTGCTCTTATTTCTAATCCCCCTCCAAATAGGTCATCCAGGTTCTTTGATCCAGTTGAAAGACGATCTTCTCTTTTTCTTTTATTGTACAGTTGAGTTGCGGTGACAAAACTCTTGTCAATAATACCGAGATCTTCTAGTCTAATTCTCGCTTCATTGCATAGAGATATAGATTTTTCAAGTTCCATGCCAGTGGCCCCAGAAACATCCACAGGTCCCCTAACAACCAGATCTTTAATTGACGAAAAACCAGCCTGCTCTAAACGAGTCTTGGTAGCCGGGCCGATTTGTTCTATAGCATCAAGACTTAACTGAACTTTAAGAGGCTTATCGTTTTCCAAGACTGTAGTCCAATTGTCAACGTAGCGATTAATTAGTTTTGAGTTAAAGTATGACGTTCGATTGCTGAAAAAGACTTTCACCATTCGTTCTTTATTTATATGAAGACATGGAGATGCAACAATTAAATTAAGAAATAAAGAAATTTGTTCATATCACTATCTGGTGTGTGCAAGTGATTGATAGTTGACTTAAATCTTAACCGCAAACATGTACTAGTGCTTGGTGGTGGAAATGAGGGTGCTAGGAAAGTTCGTGGCCTCTTAGATCAAAATTGTAAAATCACTTTAGTGTGTAATCGTTTAAATCGTTACCTGTCTCAGCTGAAAGAACAAGGACGAATCGAAGTTGTAAAAACAAAGATAAGGGACGCAAGTGTACTTGATAATTATAATAATCTATTTCTGGTGCTTGCCTCCACTAATGATAGAGTGTTAAACCGGATGCTTGTTGAGAAGGCTCGTTCCATGCACTTATTCGGATATGCAGTAGATGACCCCGCCATTAGTGACTTTTCATATGCCTCAATTATTAATATAGAGGGCATAATGCAAGTTGCAATATCTACATCCGGTAAGAGTCCTATCATGTCGCGGAGGGTGAGAATTAAAGCAGAGAGGGTTCTTCGAAGAGTCATAAAGAAAACCGATATCGAAAATGCTAAATTGCAGGAATTCGCGCGTGCAGCTGCAAAATCGACATTCAAAACAGTTGAACAAAGGAAAAAGTTTCTTTATTCCTTGATCCAAAACAGTCACATCCAGAACCTTATTAAGGAGGATAGGACTGAGGATGCTAAAAGTACGACATTAGATCTACTGCGTGAATGGGAGAGAAAGAATAACAGATGAAAACATCATCGACACTTTCAGAGACTCTACAGGTAATCAATGCAAGAATTACTTATCGCAACGCTCCGATACATAATCTTGAACGATTTGCGTTCGCTGATCTTAATATCGCACATAGAAAACTGATAGAAATAGCTGAATTAAAAGAGTGTATTATCATACAGACTTGCAATCGGGTCGAGGTTTTTGCTGCGAGCAGAGATCCTGACCCACATAGATTGATAGAAGGATGGGCGAACGTAGCAGGGCTATCGTATAATGAAGTTTCTGAGAATATTGAAATTTGCAATGGTAATGACGTAATATTGCACCTCCTAAAATTGTCATCAGGCTTGGACTCCTTGGTGGTCGGCGAAGACCAGATATTGGGGCAAGTAAAAAGAGCATTCGAGTTTTCTCGCAAAAGCAGGTACGCGGGGTCTCATCTCTCAGTTATATTTGATAGGGCTGTTAGGGTTGGTGGCAAAGTCAGAACAATTACTGGGGTGAATAAGGGTAGCGTTTCCATAGGCTCGATGGCAGTAAAGTTGTCGGAGGAATATTTTGGCATGTTGAAAGATAAACGCATATTGTTGATTGGTTCTGGGGAAGGAGCAAGCCTAGTTGCAAAATCACTGAAACAAAGAGAGGCTAAATTTATGATTACTAGCAGGACATTTGAGAGAGCCAAATCATTTGCAGATACGGTAGGGGGTGATCCCCTCCCATTTGAGTCAGCTGTGCAAATGTTTCATGAGGTCGATTTGATTTTTGTGTCGACTACTGCACCGTATTATTTAATCACGTATGATAGAATTGAGAAAGCGATGACCAAGAGAGATAAATGTATAGTGCTTTTTGACCTTTCAAATCCCCGAACCGTGGAAGAAAGAGTTGCAACCATAAAGAAGGTCAAATTATTCAACGTTGATAAGATCGCGGAAATAGTAGAAAGGAATATTCGAACCCGAAAAAATGAAATCGTTTCGGCAGAGAGAATAATTTATGATGAGATGAAAGTAGTTGATAAGGTCCTGAAAAGAAGGGAGGCAGAGCCTATGGTTATTTCAATATTCAAGGATGTGGATAAGATTAGAGAACGTGAACTAAAGAAGGCCATTTCTATCCTCGGAACTAAAATAGGGCCCGAAGAACGTAGAATAATGGAACAATTCTCATATGCGATGGTAGAGGCTATTATGTCCACACCAATGAATAGACTCAGACAAGATATAGGGACAGGTAGCAAAAATGAAGACGTAATGAGAATTGCAGCCAGGTTGTTTAACTATCATGAAGATCGGTAGGTGTGAGAGTGGTCCTGGTTATCCTGTTGTTAGGTTAAGGCGGCTTAGAAAAACCCCTGCTATCAGAGACCTCCTGCAGGAAACTCATCTTTCAGTCAAGGATTTGGTCTCCCCAATTTTCGTTCAAGAACGAATAACTAAGCGTGAAACTATCCAGTCTATGCCAGGTATAGAAAGGATACCTTCTTCCGAAATCATCGACGAGGTGCAGACTGTCATAGACCTTGGTATTAGAGGGATTATCCTGTTTGGGATTCCGTTCTACAAGAATCAAAAAGCTGGGTCTGCTTTTTCGCAGGACGGGATTGTTCAGGACTCGGTTAGAATCGTGCGCAAACACTTCGGAAATAGGATTGCTATCATCACTGACGTTTGTCTTTGTCAATTTACCATAAACGGTCATTGCGGCATTGTAGTGCGAGGAAAGATAGACAACGATATTAGTGTGCGCACGTTAACAAAAGTAGCAACGAGTCATGCAGAGGCTGGCGCAGATATGGTTGCGCCGTCTGCCATGATGGATGGACAGGTAAAGGCTATTCGAGAAGGCTTAGATGAAAATGGGTGCGAAGACGTCGCTATTTTAGCCTATTCTGCAAAACACGCTTCTCCTCTATACGGCCCTTTCAGAGATATAGCTTGTTCTTGGCCTCGGTCCGGTGATAGGAGGACATATCAAATGTCATTTACTAATTCAAGAGAGGCAATGCATGAAATCGAAGAGGACATTCAGGAAGGCGCTGATATTATTATGATCAAGCCCGCTACCCCCTATTTGGACTTGATTTATCAGGCAAAAAAGAATACCAATTTACCTATTTGTGCTTTCAGTGTTTCGGGAGAATATGCTCTGATAAAAGCAGCGGCTGGTAAGGGACTGATAGACGAGGACTCGGTTATGACCGAATTTCTAACCTCTATTAAGAGGGCAGGCGCTGATATGATTATCACGTACTATGCAAAGAAAATGGCCGCACTAATGAACGAATAAATAAATTGAGCGCAATATCATAGTAGGAAGGCAACACAGTGCATTATGCTCGGCAACTCAAGATCTTTATTCGATAGAGCCAAGAGGGTTCTTCCCTCAGGTGTCAATAGTCCTGTACGATACTATGATCCATTCCCGTTCTTTGCGGTGTCAGGGAAAGGAAGTACGATGCTCACGGCTGACAACGATTCGTACATAGATTATTGTATGGGATACGGATCTCTATTCCTTGGACATAGTTATCCAACAGTTATAGAACCAGTAAAATCTCAAATTGATAATGGAAGCTTGTTCTGTGTTCCAACTGAAGAGGAAGTCCAACTTGCTGAGTTAATTTCGAAAGCTGTTCAATGCGCCGAAATGACCAGACTAATGAATACTGGCTTGGAGGCTACTATGAGCGCGATCAGATTAGCCCGCGCATTTACAAAAAAAAAAAAGATTGTGAAATTTGATGGATGTTATCACGGCGCTTACGATTATATGCTCTCGAAGCCAGGCGCCTATGCAAATATATCAGAAGGGACAATTGATGAAGCGCTTTCACAGACTCTGGTACTCCCCTACAACGATTCCGAAAAACTAGAACAGCTAATTAAGGTAGAAGATGATGTTGGGTGCGTTATTGTTGAACCTGTGGCGGCAAATATGGGATTGGTGTTGCCGGAAAAGCAATATCTCAACGAAATTAGAAGGATTACACGACAAAATGATATAATGCTGATTTTTGATGAAGTTGTTACCGGCTTCCGACTTGCTCTTGGCGGAGCAGGTGAATTCTTTGGAATCAAACCAGATTTGGCGACCTTTGCGAAAGCAATGGGCAACGGCTTTCCTATTGCCGCGATCGTCGGCAGGAGAGAAATAATGCAACAGCTTTCTCCGAGCGGCAAGGTGTATCAAGCCAGTACCTATGCCGGAAATCCAGCCTGTGTCTCTGCAAGTATTGCTACCATCGAAGTATTAAGGGAGGCTAAGAACGAGATATATCCTCAAGTTGCGAGAACCTGCGATAATATTGTAGATGGGATCAAGGATGCCATAAACGATTTCAATCTTGATTGTACGATAAACAACATCGGTTCGATGTTCCAACTCTTCTTTACAGACGAGAAAGTGAAGAATGCAGTTAGTGCGAACAAGTCCAATCCAATCCTGTTTAGGAAACTTTTTGATGAACTCTTAAAGAGAGGAGTGTTTATACCACCATCTCGGTCAGAAACCTGCTTTGTATCTTATTCACATAGTGAAGAGGATGTAGATAAAACTGTAGAGTCATACTATGAATCGCTTCGTATTGTGAAACAGTCGTTATGAACCACTCCAGAGTAGGAACAAGAGGCAGTCGACTAGCGATCGCTCAAACGGAGATCGCACTAGGCACATTAAGGAAAAGAACTTCACTTGAATTTGAAGTCGTTACCCTCACTACGAGAGGTGATGTAGATAAAAGACCAATATTTACAATTGACGAAAAAGGAGTCTTTGAAAAAGAGATAAACCAAGCCGTTATCTCAGGACAAGTTGATTTTGCAGTTCACAGTCTGAAAGATATTCCCTCTGATCTATCACATAAATTAATTGTAGCAAGTATTCCGAAACGTGCTCGCCCTAATGACGTTCTTGTTAGTAAAAGAAAGTTGAAACTCGCGAACTTGCCTTCCGGCGCAATAGTCGGAACGAGTAGCCTAAGGCGGGCCATCCAGCTATTCAGAGTCAGACCGGATTTACAAGTTAAACCCATTCGAGGAAATGTGGACACAAGAGTCGGCAGATCAATCGCCGGAGAATACGATGCCGTTATTCTTGCAGAGGCTGGTCTGACAAGACTAAGAATGGAAGATGTTATTGCTGAAAGGTTCGACCTCAAGGACTTTGTCCCAGCTCCAGGTCAAGGTGCAATTGCGATTGTTTGCAGGAGAGACAACAAGGAGCTTATCACATTATTAAAGAGCGTTGAAGATCTACAATCTAAGATAGAGATTGATGCAGAACGAGCGCTAGTATCAAAATTAGAGGCGGGGTGTAGGTTTCCTGTAGGGGCTATCGCCATCGGTAAGGCCCGGCAGAGCACCTTCACATTATATGCTAGCATATTTTCTCCTGATGGTAAAAAAAATCTTAAGCTGAAAAATAGCGGTTATACGAGAGATCCCGCTACAGTAGGAGTTGAACTGGCAGATTTGCTTATTAAAAAAGGGGCGAGAGAGTTAGCTGCAGGTTGGCGCAATGCCGTAGAGGATTGGAACAAGAAACAATAATGATGGGAGGAGTATTCATATGCGGTGCTGGCCCAGGTGATCCGGAATTAATTACTGTCAAAGCAATGAAACTCTTGAAGAATTGCGACGTAGTATTTTATGACCGGCTCGTGAGTAAAGAAATTATCGCGCAAATTCCATCCAAAGCTGAGACAATTTTTGTGGGAAGATCCGTAAGGGATGTAGCAACGCATCAAGACTATACTAATAAGCTAATGGTCGCACATGCTAAAAAAGGAAAGAGAGTTCTAAGGTTAAAGGGTGGGGATCCCTTTATCTTTGGTAGGGGAGGAGAAGAAGCAGAATATCTATCTAGACATAATATAAAATTCGAGATAGTTCCCGGGATTACGTCGGCTATTGGGTCGGCTGCATATGCTGGAATCCCATTGACGCACCGACGTCTCTCTTCGTCAGTCACAATAGTTACTGGGCACGAAGACCCATCAAAAAAGAAGCCAAGTGTTAACTGGAGCGAATTAGCCTCAGCAGTTGATACACTAGTCATTCTTATGGGTATGGAACAGCTTTCGCGAATCAGCAGTATCTTGATAGATTCAGGAATGAAGAAAAGTACAGAGGTGGCAATTATTGAAAATGGAACGACCACAAAGCAGAGAGAATTAACCGGGAATCTTGGTAATATTGTAAGGAAAGCTCATAGCGCAAAGATAGAAGCCCCAGCAATTATCATTATCGGAAAGGTTGTTTCGTTGCACAAAAAACTTGCCTGGCTTAAAAGGTCGTAGGTATGTCTTTGCCGTCCAGATTGGATAATAAGATACTCGCGATAACACGAAATAATCTCGAAGCTCGCGAGTTCTCTGAACTAGTTGCCATGCAAGGCGGCAGAGCCATCCCATTGCCTACAATTGAAATAGTACCAAAAGATCCGTCTGTTTTAAATGAATTTATTAATATTGTAAATAAAACTGAAAGTGAGTATTGTGCGTTTTTAAGCCATCAGGCCGTTGATGTATTGTTTAACCATGCAAGTAGAATTTACAAAACCGATGAACTCGTATCAGCTTTGAATTCCAGAATTATTGTAGCAATTGGACCGAAGACTCGGCAAAGATTGGTAGGTCGTGGGGTAGATGTTAAAATGCTTCCAGAAAGGCATTCGTCGGTTGGGCTCGTTGAATTGTTCGCTAAGATGGACAACCCAAACGGGAAAAAAATCCTCATCCCAAGAAGTGAAGCGTCAAACGAATTCGTTGAGAGATCCCTATCCACACTGAAAATGGTAGTGAATGTATTTTTTCTTTATACCGTCAGAACTTCGGAAATTACTCCTGTTTGGAAAGATTTTGTTTTGCTTTTGGAACGAAAAAGCGTAGATGCGATTGTATTTACTAGTGCGTCAAATGTTAGGTCCTTCTTTGAGATCACTCAGAAAATGCCACAAAATATTTCATCCTTACTGAAAAATGTTAAGGCAGTTATTGCTATAGGTCCAATGACTAACGAGGAATTGAAGAAGAGGGCCATTCAGTCCTTTGAGTCAAGTGAGCACACTATACGGGGTACAGTGGACCTTGCAAAGAGCATCTTAGCAAAATAATATCTTGCTCATTTTTTTAAACCAGAGTGGAGGCGTTAGAAAGAATTTTGTTTTGCTGTACTTTCAAAGTATAATTTTAGAAAGCAGCTGAGCCTACCTCGGTACCGTTAAAACGTATAACAAAATTAGGCTGTTTTCATGATATTAATCAGTTGTATTAGACTTGGCCCAATGTGAATTGATCTGGAAGCTGGCCTGTTAGGTCAATCAGGATTTACTTGGAAAAACTTGAACCATATGAAGAAAAAGCCAGCAATTATTCACATTATGGTAGAGAGTGAAAGGAAGAAAATACCCGTCGCCCAAAGAGGATTCTTCCTACACTTTAGACAATAATTTGTGATAGAGCGGGCAGAATCAAACAATTTCATAGAAGAAATTAACACATATGACGAAAATTTACAGGACTAGATTTTCGACGGATTCTTGACATCACCTTACCCCAAAATATATATAAAACATAACGGTGTTATACTACATAATGGCTACTAAGGAACTCAATATGGATTATACTAAGTTTGACTTTAAGGATTCTACCGAACTCTATGTATACCTGAGCAAGAAGGGATTGTCTAGGGGTACTGTTGAAGAGATCAGCAAGCTAAAGGGCGAACCAGATTGGATGAGAGACTTTAGACTGAGGTCTTACGATGTATTCATGAACAAACCAATGCCAAATTGGGGCGGGGATATGTCGAAAATTGATTTTCAAAATATCTACTATTATGCAAAGGCTTCTGAAAAGCAAGGCAAAAGCTGGGACGACGTACCTGAATCTGTCAGAAATACCTTTGAGAAACTCGGTATTCCAGAAGCAGAAAGAAAGTTCCTTGCTGGTGTGGGGGCTCAATATGAATCCGAGGTAGTATATCATAATTTGAGGGAAGACCTTCAAAAACAAGGTGTTATATTTATTGATACCGATACGGCAGTCAAAGAACAACCAGATCTTATGAAAAAGCACTTTGGAAAAGTCATTCCACCTGAAGATAATAAATTTGCGGCATTAAATAGCGCTGTTTGGTCAGGTGGATCGTTTATTTATGTTCCTCCGCATGTCAAGATTGAACTTCCGTTACAGGCATACTTTAGAATCAATGCTGAAAATATTGGTCAATTTGAAAGAACTTTGATAATTGCCGACGAAGGTTCTGAGGTTCATTATATCGAAGGCTGTACTGCTCCAGTCTACTCTACAGAATCGCTGCATTCTGCGGTTGTGGAATTAATCGCGAAGAAGGGGGCCAAAATAAGATACACGACGATTCAAAACTGGAGTAAAGATGTCTACAACTTGGTAACAAAGAGAGCATATGCTTACGAGAATGCCACCGTTGAATGGGTTGATGGAAACCTCGGTAGCAGATTAACCATGAAATACCCTGGCGTGTTTATGCTTGGGAAGAATGCCCATGCCGAAGTCATATCAGTTGCTTTCGCTGGTTCTGGTCAACATCAAGATGCTGGTGCAAAAGCCGTACACCTAGCACAAAATACAACCTCGAGAATTACAAGTAAGTCAGTTAGCAAGGATTTTGGTAGAACAACCTACAGAGGCCTGCTCCATGTGGCAAAGGGTGCCACAGGAGTGAAGTCAAATGTCAGATGCGATGCATTATTGTTAGACGAGAACTCAAGGACTGATACGTATCCGTATGTCGAAGTAAATGAAGAAGATGCAACAATCTCCCATGAAGCAACTGTAGGAAAAATAGGTGAGGATCAAATCTTTTATTTAATGAGTAGAGGATTTTCGGAATCTGATGCCCTTTCTTTGATCGTTGGTGGCTTCATGGAGCCTTTCACAAAGGAATTGCCTATGGAATATGCAGTCGAGCTAAATAGACTAGTAAAGCTTGAAATGGAAGGCTCAGTCGGTTAGAAAGGACCATTTCGGTTCTTTTTCTCAAAGGCGGCAATAAACCTGTGATTTTATCTTCTCTTAATAGAGACTATATAAATTCCATAACAGATGAAAATAGAGAGCCTAATTGGCTAAGTGAAATGAGAGGAGAAGCATTTTCGAAATACACTGCTCTCCCAGCTGAGGTCTCTCCGCTTTATTCAAAATATTCTGATGCGAATCGACTTAGTGCAGAAAGTGTCCGGCTCCCTGACCAAATCACTAGATATCAACCTTACGAGGAGCTTTGTGATCGTCTAAAGGAACCAGAGCAAGGAGCTAGTGTTTTGCGAATAGGATCTTCGATAAATAATATAGTGATCCCAGAAAAAATTTCACAAATGGGGGTTATTATTTTGGACCTAAAAGAGGCAGTGATAAAACATGACGCTCTGATCAGAAGTCAGCTAACCTCCAACCCCCTCGATTATAGTGAAGACAAATTCCTCGCACTAGAAGCTTCAGCCTTTCATTCGGGTCTATTCATCTATATCCCCAGAAATGTCATGATTGAGGATCCAATTAGAATAGTTAATTCTTTGGCAGATGATGGGTCTTCTTCGATAGCGCGGATTATTGTTATTGCGGATCTTGGATCTAAGGCGACCGTTGTCGAAGAGATATACTCTCCTCAGTTGGAACGGACTGAAAGGGTTCAACAAGCATATTTTGAATTGATCGAATCTCATGTCGGGCCCAATGCCCATTTGGAAATGGTAACGTTACAAGCAATGAGCAGAAACACTATTAATTTCTCAAATAGGAAGGCCTTCATTGAGAGGGATGGGAAAATGTCATGGTATCTTGGAATGTTTGGCGCAGAAATGTCAAGATACAAGGTTGACAGCATAATGAAAGGTATAGGATCTTCTGCGGAGGATGTTGAAATTATTTTTGGAATTGGGAATCAGTCGTTCGATGTGACATCGAATCTGATTCATTACGGAAGAAACTCAAGAGGTAGAGTACTCGTCAAATCTGTTATGAAAGATACGTCAAAGTCATTGTTTAAGGGTATGATAAAAATAGGCAAGGAAGCAAAGGCTTCCGAGTCGTATTTAGCAGGGCACGCAATCCTACTCGATAAGGGTGCAAAATCAGATGCAATTCCGGGCCTTGAGATTGAAACAAATGAAGTTAAAGCTACACATTCCGCATCAGTAGCGCAAATGGACGAAAACCAAATTTTCTATCTAATGTCAAGAGGACTGAGTAGAGAAGGTGCAAAGCGCGAAATTGTTAGTGGTTTTCTTGAGCCGTTATCAAGGAAGATGGGCCCGGCTATTAGGGCGTGGATTAATTACTTGATTGAGAACAAATGGTCTGGCAAATCCCTCATTCTTAAAACAGATGAAGCAATGGAACAGATTCTTGAAGTAGAAAAGTCTAGATATCGGGAAACACAGGATATTTTTGAAAAGCACTACAAGTACAGATAGGTCTTGATTATGCTATGCCCGAATGGATAAAAGCCTGTGAAATGAAAGAATTGAACAATTCCGAGCTCTTAGGCTTTGATTTTAATGAAAAAAAAATATTGATATCAAAGATACGGGATAGGGTTTATGCTACAGACAGAATCTGCACTCATGCGTACGCTGATTTGTCAACAGGATTCATGAATGAGGACGAAGGAACTATCACATGTCCACTGCATATGTCTTCTTTTAAACTGGAAGACGGCACTCCACAAAATCTTCCAGCAGAAGAGCCACTGAAAACATACAAAACCAAAATACAGGACAATTCGGTCTATATCTTAGTAGAATAAAGGATTAAGTGAAGGAGTATCTTATCAAATATAGTGACAGGGACTGCTACCTGGAACTTAGAAACTTAATTTTATGCTCCTCACAGCAAAAATGTTCTATCCTTGAAACACCTCTGTTAGAATCTCCTTCTATGTATGGCCATCCAGCATTTGAAAACTGCTTACCGCAATACGCACAACTTTTATCCTCAGAGTTCTCCTTCGACATCCTTTATTTTTACTCGGAAAATTCTATTAAAACTTGCTTAGTAAGTAGTCAAAGGACTCATATCGAGCATCAGAGGCAAGTAGTTGTAGGCAAGCCTTTGAGTCCTCTTGTCTTGGGTACTTTATAAAGAATACTCTAAATATTCTTTCGACGAATATATCTCAAAATGGTAGTTCAACAACTGATATGCGATAAGTGTCAAAAGGTTATCTTGGAAAAAGAAGGAGAATCTTATCTTGACGATGGCCGGTTTCCCATTTCGAAAGAAGAGGCTGCTGTGCTGGATAAGGAACACAGAGGTCACGAGTGCCACATCGAAGCAGTAAAAAAAGGAGTTTAAAGTACATGTCCTGATATTTTGCAACTATATGTAAATTCATTATAGAAGATTAAACCTAATGTATTTTCTGAATATAGGACGGAAACAAATAAATTTCATACCTAGTCTCTGGGGTCTAATGCATAAAAATACGTACGCAACCGTTACGACACTGTCGGCAATTGCAATTTCAGCAATACTCCTTACATCCTTCACTATGGTAGGGACGCAGTTCTCACAACGGGTATTGGCACAAGGTAACGCGACAAGCGCGGCACCATCAACAAATGCAACGAGCTCAGCAACATCAACCAATCAAACAGCAGGTCCGGCTGTAGGTCAAAGCTTCGTGTGGCAAGGAACCAAGTCCTCTCAAGTAAGCCCGTTACCGGGTCATACGAAAGAGTATGTCGCAGCGGTCCTCATACCGAGAGCTGACGGTGCAGTATACTCAGGTGTGCTCACCTATACAGCAAGCAAGGGTGCAAATGTTGAGATCTGGCACGCTTACAACCCTGGAAATACATCAGCACTCGCATCAAAGACCTTTGGAACTTTGAAGACTGCAAACTACAATGGCATGCCTGTTGCTGTGGTTGACCTGTCTCCGTCTGGAGCTGCAGGATCAGTCCCATTCTCCGGCAATGCTGTTTTACTGCATGCAAGTTCGCCATTTACTGTGACCTACACAGTGAACGCAGTTGCTCAACCCGCTAAAACGGTAAACAACGTACAAAGCGCCATGGCTGCTGCTCCACCCGCTGTTCCCAAAAAACTTAGTACCGGCAATGCAACTAGTTCTACAGGCAAAACCACTTCTACTAAAACCAGTTCAAGCAGCAAAAGCAGCAAAAGCAG
>JBPYDU010000050.1:0-16712 GCA_051985995.1 Candidatus Nitrosopolaris sp. | reverse complement strand
GAAGAAAAGTTTTTCCAATATGAAGTACTAAGAGCTACTCATCTCTATATAGGATCAAGTATTCTATGAACTTTCATTTGGCAATTGATTTATGGAACATTGTACAAACTTAACATCGAGATGTATTTTTCTGTTAATACGCAGGTCGAAAGTTCTCATAATACCTCTACTCGTCAGTTCGTACTTTGTGAATCATGTTTTTGGAGTGCAACTATCCTTAGATCAGGAGCAAAAAATATTCACATCATAAACTCGTGTCCGGTTTGTTCAAATAGCAATATTTCTCTAATTCCTCTTACAGGTGATGAGGCCTACGAACTATACGTTAGATCCAAAGGTGGATTGGAGATAAAATTTTCAAAAGCAAATAAACTTTAGATCAACTTTGTTTCTACATCATTCTAGATTTAAATAAAATGGTTAATAAAAAATCTTGTAGAGCGTGTGGTAGTAACCTTACTCCTCTAGTAGATTGTAATATTTGTAAGGAATATGTCAGTTGGATATGTCGTAAATGTTCGAGAATAGAAGATGTTACGCATTCACGAACACACTCCCTAATATTGAACACAAATGGTCAAGAGTGAAGCTGCCTGAGTTTTGTCACCGGTATCGAAGCGTTCGTAAACTGGGATATAGCACAGATTTGAAGGGACAACCCATGTCATTAGCCTATACTAGATAACATGTCAGAACATGTCAAAAATCTTTTATATTTATGATCACGGACAATACACATGACCAATAAACTGTGTCCTACCTGTGAACACTATTACCTAGACATAGAAGGAAATTGTCCACCTTGTGGCAGGCCACAAGGAATAGGCTGTAGTTGTCCCAAGAGGCTAAGTGTGTAGACCAAATTCCATCTCCACTAGGTGAGCATCGTTAACTGGTGTATCTTTTATCTTACTTATCTAAGAGCTTTAGTATAGCCTTTACACAATGCAGCATTTTAGATAACTCCTACCAGCAAGGATATGATCAAGGAATACATGACTGGAATACATACTACAATATACCAAATCATCATTTTATATGCCATATAATGACACAAGTTCATTTTGTTTTGGATATGATGCTGCTTTGCTGTTTGAGACGAGTGACCAATAAATGAAAACACAAATCCTGTTATTGATTTCGATTGCGACTGTAATATCGGAATTAACGTGCTCGAATCCGTCTGGAAGGCTGAATTATGACAGAATGTTTGCTTTTGAGTTGACTTAATAGCTTACGCAACGCCTATTGGTGGTCTCTTAAATTCACTATGTTCTAGTAGTTTATGATAATTCAATATATACATACTAACAAATATCTTACCACAGATACTACATTTCCATTTATTTTTGATTACTGACTGCTCAATACCAGAAGGAGTTAGTCGTCCTTCAGAAGAAGGCATTGATCATTCTAATTATAATCAGGTAGATAGTTAAGGTTTTCTAAAAGTCAGTCGGTTTTACATCCGTTATGACTTAGGGCAACCTTACTTAATTGCTGAAAACTATAATTGACTTAAGTTGTCATGAAATTAACAACTGCCACGATGTACTTCTCAACTGGTAACATGTACCTCTTCTTGTTGTCTTTGACTCTCCTCGTCTGTTCCTTTCACTTCTGCTTCACTCTCTGTATTTGCGACTTCTTTCTTCCGTTTTTTGTCTCGCTCTGCCTTTAACTTTGCTAATTCCTGATCAACTGAGCTCTTTGCTGTAACTTTTTCTAGCTCTTTTTCTATATCATCTTTATCCGAAGTGTAATCTGTAAGAACCCCTGAATCTATCATGTCATCTAGTGCTTGTGCTTTGGCTTTCATTTGCTCCGTCTTATCTTCCGCTTTATTCATTGCCAGGCCTACATCCGTCATTTCTTCTGATATCCCTGTTAAATTCTCTTTAATTCGTACTTGAGCTTCAGCTGCCGTATATTGAGCTTTTATGACTTCCTTCTTTGAACGGAATTCCTCAACTTTTGTAGAAAGACGTTTCTCCGTTTGTTCTAGTTTGTCCTGCTGCATCTGCATATCTGTTATTTGTTTATCCAGATCTTGTAGCTGTAACAAGTTTGCGTTCTTTCTCTCTAATGCTAATTTAGCCAGATCTTCTCTATCTTGCTCAATAGCTTGTCTTGATTGTGCATCCAATGTTCGAATATTGTCTGTTAATTTTGTTTTTTGCATTTGCAACCTCGTCTTTGCAGTCACGACTTCAGCGATGCTTCTTCGCAGCCTGTTCATTGTCTCAATCTGGTTTTGATATGAATAATCAAGCGCTTCTTTAGGATCCTCGTACTTGTCTAGAAGTGTGTTCACTTTTTGTTTAAGTAGCGTTGTAAAACGATTTGTAAATCCCAATCCAAATTAGTATTCCAATAACAGGGATTTATTCTTATATGCTATGAATGAGCGTAGATAACATTTTTGATTATCCATTATTCTAGACAAATGTCTTCAGACGTGAGTTAACTATCCAAACCTATAGGTTTCTATCCAGGTGTTTCTTTAAAATCGAAGTTTCTAGCTCAAAATTCATGCAGGGAATCGGACACCGCATGTAAATTGGTTCGGTTGTCTTGTTATATAGCTTTTTCTTTATCTACCATTGATTCATACTTTACTTTCTAACCGATTGCCTATTTCCGTAAATTACATTTTGTGATAATCGATTAGGTGAATAAGAAGAGGTCATACTTTAAGAATTCTATCATTTGCAAAATATCACATGGAATCAATTCTATGTTGTTATAGTAATCTATCTTTGCTACCTTGCTTTTCAAATCCAAAATAACAAGAATGGCACATGGCCTTTCCATAAATCACACCTCTAAGGCCACATTTGCTACATTCCTTATCATAGTCTACTGTTGAATCCAAAGATTTAGCTTTTTGGATGCATTTGCCGCAAATTGGAGCTTCAAGGTTGAAGCTAGAAAGAAAACCAGATCCACATTGGAAACATCTTAGACTATACATTTTTCCTTTTGGTTTCCAGCGTTTGAATTTGTTAAACATAAGCCTAGCCTTTTTATCTCGTCCTGTTCAGTTTGTTTTTCACATTTCGCAGTTATTAAATTGACTAATAAAAAGTACACAAAATATGTCAACCTTTTTAACAATAATTTCATCATCATTTTAATATAAACACTAAACTATCACGGCATGAGGTTAAAGATGCCATAAATTCTATCACCATAGTATCTACGAACATTTATCGACTCATTTTCAATGATTTAGTTAGTTTAATAACTAAGAGGTGAGAATATTATAGTGATAGGAGGAAGCAGGAGAAGATGAGTTTTGGTAATAGTAATAACAAACTATTCCTACTTAATCAATTAGTTTGGATTGGAATATCCTTTGGGATCAGCATTACCATCTCGATGATAGTACCATTCCCTATATCTTTAGTCGCGATTTTTGGGGTATTCATTATGCTTAACATGTATATGAGAAGGATAATGATAAAAAGAATGGGCGGTAAGGGAGGAGGAGCAATGTTTGGTTCAATGTTCAGTGGCAGTCAAAATTCTTCATCGTTGAAATATTATTGCATGAGCTGCGGAACACAGCATAGACAAATTGAATGCCCCAAATGCGGTTCAAAGATGAAAAGAGTTGGATCGTAGACATCATAAATTATTGATTCAGGATGAGAGTAGTCAAGAAGCTCACCCAGAGATATAACAACTAATTCTAAAATATTTTTTCTTATTAAATATAGACTATGGAATTCCAAACCATAGAATCCTACCTTCTGCCCTTCAGAAAGGCAATGGTGCAACTAAAAAATACCATAAGATCGAGGAGTACAAAGAGTCTCCTATGAATATTTCCGAGACAGAAGCACCAATTAGACTTGTAGCAAAGACATCTGCGTCTAGAGAGAAGAACAAAAATAAGGTGATGTACGAATTTATAGATTCTTATCACAGTCTTTGTCTTGATAAGAAGGACATTATTTACGCACAGCTGGAAGCATTTGACAGACTTCTTGAATATGTATCAGACGAACAAGATAAAAGAACCGTAGAATCAGAAATAGTAGAATTAAAAATGGCGATGGACCCTATGGCATAGCGGTATCGATCCTATATTATTAAATGATTTCTGATTCCGATTCTGGTCAAACTCCGAGATGAAAAATTTGATTAGTAAAAGATTCCAAAGTAGATTCCAAAGTAGATACACTAGAATTCGAAATATAAGAACTCGGATAAACTAGGCATAAAGAGATCCTGCGTCCATCCGATTTTCATGTCATCATATTTCACCACCATAGGCAGTTTACTAGACTCTCTCGAGAAAGTAAATAAGAATGAACAAGCTCTGTCAGGCATAGACTAGAATAGCAAAAAATAGATAGTGTAGCTTATTTGAAGTAGATTATTTCTTTCTAGTCGATTTCCTTAGGGTTTTTTGAGAAGATCGTTTTCCAATTCTTTGCTTGGTCGCGCTTAGCTGCGTCTTTGATCTTTTCTTAATCTTTTTAGTTTTAAGATTTGTCTTGACGGCTCCTTTCCTAAATCTGTTTGTTGCTTGGTAAAAAGTAGCTTTTGCAGCTTTACTTACTTCCACAGCTCCTTTTCTTACGGTCTTGGTTGTCTTGGGTGCTGCCATGGGAACCTGACTGGCAGTATCTCTGGTTACCTGTATCGTTTCACCTACTGTCCTAGCTGTTTCTTCCACGGCACTAGCTGTATCTTCTGCTACATGACTGTCTCTGATTTCTTTAGCTGCGTGGCTAATTTCCTCTGCAGTATCTTTTGTTGCCACGGCAGCTTCTTGTACCGCCTCTGCTAATTCTGTTATAGCTCCACTCCCATGGATTTGTTTTACTGTTTCTCTAGCCGTAGACGATACTTCACGAATATTCCTTGCTACTTTCTTTACTGTCTCAGCAGCCTGTTCAGGGGTTATTGCTACTTTACGGCCGCGTTTGGTTTTTTTTGATTCCATCTTTGTATTTTATAGAGGAGAACATGCTTAAAAAGTTAGGTTAGACATCAACTAAACACTACAGGAATAATATGTGACGAGGACAAAGAGTGGATAATGACAGGTTACAGTTCGTCTGCTAAGAGAATATTGTAAACATAACCCTTGTGTTGATAGTCATCAAGTCTGTTCCTTCTCCTTATTGATCCTCTAGATTTAAACCGTCCCCCTGAACACCGGTGACGTTATTGCTGCCGATCTGTTTGACAGCTATATCGAGTTCTCGTTGGCGGCGACCATTAATAAAAACATAGGCACCTTCTTCAACGAACTGCTTTGCTGTGGCAAGCCCTATGCCACTGCTTCCATCCATGACCACTGCGATTTTTCCGTCAAGTCGTTGACTCTATTTAAGGGGAAATAAAACCGGATACATTAGTATAGAAAGCACTTTACTAAAAGGATGGAATAATATATTACAGGTTATTCACTTCTCTAGGTCCTCTCTGTCGAGAGGAGGCAGTTAAATGAATTGGTGTGCCTTGATTCCACAAAGCTTGGGCTAAAGCGTTTGCAACTCTGTGAACTATAGTGAACTAAATTTATCTAATCATCTAAAGCTCGAATAGCAGCTATCCCATCTAAAGCGAAGTTTACAATTTCAGCTTCGTCGCTAAAACTAGATAGCCATCAGATGCTAAGTGGTTAGATGTTGGACTCCAACATTTGGTACTTCGAAAAAAGGGTTGATTATTCCCCTGTTTTCAGCAATTTGACGGCTCGTGGTTCTGACAATCACCTTTTTGGTGGTATGGCATGCAATATTCGCACGCGCTATTAACACGCCGCTTCACCGAGAAAGGGCGATAATTTGGTAACAATAATGGTAATAATTCTCAGAATTATCCCTAAAACAGGACCTTGACTTGCATCATGCATAAATCAATCTTTGACAGCAAATTCCTTAAATATGATATCTCAAATATCAGGAACAAAGTAGAGGTGTTAAGAAAAATTGGTTAGACGAAGTGAAAATAAACAGACTATTCTTGTAACCGGAGCTACAGGGAATATTGGTAAGGAAGTCATAAAGCAGCTTTCAGCTAGAGCTGATCCAAATATTCTAGTTAAAGCAGCTGTTCGATCCCCTAATGAGTCCATCAACGTACAAGGAAGAAATGTAGAACTGGTTGAAGCTAATTACGACAACCGACAATCTCTTGATAGTGCACTGAGCGGTACTGATAACCTTTTTGTGCTTACTCCGACTCATCCAAAGCTGGTGGAGTTTACTTCCAACTTAGTTAATGCAGCAACAAAAAGATCAACAGGAGGACCGATCAAACACATCGTAAAGCTCTCTCATATAAGAGCTGACGATGATCCTAAAATTGAAATCACTCGATTACATAGAGAAGCCGAAAAAATCATAGAAGAATCTGGAATCCCATTTACATTCTTGCGTCCAAACTTCTTTATGCAGAACTTCCTTGTTTATGGCCAAAGGATAAATGACCAAATTGCCTTCTACGTACCTGCTGGAGATGGGAAAGTTAGCTTCGTTGATGTTCGTGATATTGCATCTGTAGCTGTCAAGGCTCTTACCGAAAATAGTGATCAGCATGTAGGCAAGATGTATGATTTAACAGGTCCATCTTCTCTAACTTACCAGCAGGCAGTCGAAATACTTTCAAAGGAATCACAAAAGAAGATGAGCTACACAAATATCTCCGACGACGCTGCACGTGAAGCAATGAAGAAACTAGGAATGGCTGACTGGCATATCAATGTCGTGATAGAATTATTTAATTTTAGCAGAGCCGGATATCTTTCAGCTATATCTCCAGTGGTTGAGGACGTGACAGGAAAGAACCCCATATCGATCTCACAGTTTGGAAGAGATTATGCAGATTCTTTCAAGTAGCTTCCATATGGGAATATCAAATCACAACGTACAATGTGCTATGAATTCAACCAAGACTGACCTTCAACAGATATTGAATGTGCACAGGAAATGACAGCGACCAATCGCGAACAACGCATAAATGACTATATGGAGAGCGTAAAACTATGATGCAAAAAACTGGAATCATCACAGGTGCTAGCCGTGGTATGGGTAGCAACACCGCTGTGAATCTTGCGAAACGCGGCGTCGACGTCATCTTTACTTATCATTCAAACCAGACCTAGCGTTATTCTAAAAAGAAAATCTTGATATTCTGAAAGCTCCTTATGATAATTTTTTTTCAAAATACTAGATAACAAATTATCATATGTTATCAATATTATAAAAATAACCACAGGATCATTTTCTAAATGCAAAAGGCTTGTTAGTGGAGTTGGAAAGAGATCACAATATGAAGATTGTTGTTGATTTGAACCGTTGTCAGAGCTATGGGCAATGTGTATTTGCAGCACCGAAGGTGTTCCACTTTCACGGTGAGCAATCGCTTGAATATGACTACACCCCTGACGACACACTACGTTTACAGGTCGAGCGGGCAGCAGCAGCGTGCCCGGTTCAGGCTATAAGTATAGACCTGACAGAAGAGCAACTTGGGATGAATAATAAGCAGCAGAACAGGCAAGAAGATAGCTTATGACAAGTGGTCACTCTGCTATCACAAGCTTTGCTCCCATCAATCGTGTCGTAATCGTTGGTGCCTCCCTGGCCGGTTTGAGGGCTGCAGAAGCACTGCGAGATGAGGGCTTCACTGGGCACCTAACGTTGATTGGAGATGAGCCCTGGAAACCCTATGATAGGCCACCTTTATCTAAATCAGTTCTGACGGGATGGTTGCCAGTAGACCACACAACTCTGCCACAACTTCGAGATATACAGGCCGAGTGGATTTTAGGTGTGGCAGCCACCGGATTGGACAGGCAGAACCACCAAGTACGTCTAGCTGATGGACGGTTGATTGACTTTGATCGCTTGCTTATAGCCACAGGTACGCGTGCTCGCCCCTGGGTCAACCGGGAGCAGGCAGCCCTTGATGGAGTGTTTACTCTACGGACGCGCGAAGACAGTAGCCACCTCCGGGCCCGGTTGGTCGCAGGTCCAAAACGGGTGCTCGTCATTGGTGGCGGCTTTACCGGCTCAGAGGTTGCCTCTATCTGTCGCGAATTGGGTCTGCAGGTAACACTAGCTGAGCGTGGTCCTGCTCCGCTGGCAGGTGCTCTTGGCCAGGCCGCTGGTACCGTTGCCGCGATGTGGCAACGTCAGGCTGGAGTTGATTTACGCTGTAACGTTACGGTCATGGCGCTTGAAGGGGGTGATGATACGGATAGAGGACGGCTTAGACATGCTCGACTCTCTGACGGCGACGTACTCGATATTGACGTAGCAGTGGTTGCACTGGGCGCTGTTCGAAATGTAGAGTGGTTGCATGACGCCAAGTTGGCAGCTGATGCCCGTGGGGTCGTTTGTGATGCGTCCTGCCGAGTATTTGACGAGGATGGTATGGTAACAGACGACATTTTTGTGGCCGGGGATATAGCACGTTGGCCTAGTCCTCTCTACGATGGCATGCTACTCTCGGTTGAACATTGGGGCAACGCTGTAGACCAAGCAAAGATTGCAGCTCACAACATGGTATGTGATCCATCTGATCGTCGAGCCCACAAATATCTTCCTGCATTCTGGTCCAATCAGTTTGGTGTTAACATCAAATCGGTTGGCCTGCCTACCATCGCAGATGAAGTTGTAATCACTCAGGGAACGGTCGAAGGACGCCGCCTCGTGGCTGCCTACGGTCAGAATGGCCGAATAGTGGCCGCAGTAACAGTCAATGCGCCCCTCTGGTTGCCAGCCTACCAGACACTGATTGAAGGGAGGGCACCTTTTCCACCTGAGCTGCACGCAGCCGATGGGCCGGTCAAGCTGCGGCCAGTCTCGGCTGGGTTTCCGCCTCGGGGTCATACTACCCACAGTCCTGTCGCAGCGTCAACAGGTCCGGGCCCATGCACACCTGAGCCTTTGACCAAAGGGGAGTCTGTTATGAAGGATCCACGTGTACCGATAGGCCCATTACCCCTGGAGGAGTAAGGAGGAGTGATATTATGAATCAAGAAAAACTGTTCGAGGAAATCCTCAAACCAGTCAATACCCCAAATCCATACCCGCTCTACTCTCAACTGCGTGCTACTGCTCCAGTCTCTAAGCAGGAAGATGGTACATATGTTGTTAGCACCTATCGTGAAATCGTATCACTGTTGCACGATCCTCGTGTCAGTTCTGACGAACGCAAGAGTACTCGCGGGCGTGTCAGTTCTGGAGGCTGGGAGCCACCATTCCTCTTCCTTGATCCACCCAATCACGATCGCCTCCGTCGTTTGGTAATGCAAAAGTTCACTCCTGAAAGAGTCGAAAGAATGCATGACAGTGTGACTCGACTCGCGAACAAACTGCTCGACGCAAAGAGAAATCATAGCCAGCTTGATATCGTTGATGACTTTGCTCACCCAGTGCCCGTAAATGTTTTTTCCGAAATGCTCGGTGTACCATCTGAGGACAGGCCACGCATTGCAGCTTGGGTACCTGCGCTAGTCCGTAGACTCGAACCTGATTCTGCTCTGAGCGAAGCGGAAATAGAGCGAGCGTCACAAGCTCTTGCGGAGATGGGAAAGTATATGAGTGGTCTTATGGCTGAACGTCGTGCCAGGCCAGCTGATGATTTGATATCAGACCTAGACGCAGCGACTATGATGATGGCGACGACTGCTAGTGCTGACTCCGCTGCTGCTGAGAAGATGAGTGAACAAGAGCTCCTTAGCGTCGTGATGCTGCTGCTTGGCGCAGGCTACGAGACTACTGTTAACTTGATTACTAATAGCATGCTTACGCTGCTACGCCATCCTCATACATTGGAACGATTGCGCCGCGATCCCAATAGCATCATCCGCACAATCGAAGAAGTGCTGCGCTTTGATCCTCCGGTGCAGTTTCGAACCCGAACGACCCTCGCCGATATTAATATCGCTGGTGTTACTATCCCAAAGGGTGCGAGTGTGGCCCTTCTGTTTGCTTCTGGCAGCCGCGACTCATCGCGCTTTGTCGAGCCTGATCGCTTTGACCCAGACCGTACTGACAACCAACATCTCGGCTTCGGCGGAGGCATTCACTATTGTGTTGGAGCTCCTCTTGCCCGCCTCGAAACGCTGGTCGCATTAAAGACGCTTGTTCGTCGGCTTGTCGCTCCACGTCTTGTTAACGACCCCCCACCATACCGTCATAACGCCTCCTTACGTGGCCCGCAGCACCTAATCATTGCTTTTGATCGCATCGACGACTGACACATCTCATACAAACTAAACAGCGCCGTCCTTCCAGACGGTGGTATATGGAACCCAGATTATTTAAAAAAGTGTTCACAAATACTGTACTATTAATCTCTGAATTTTTTAGGAAATGAGGCGATGTCTGTAACTGCATGCATATCTCATCAATTTTATTCCTTGACGAAGAATTATTGATATGATAATGTCATATCAATAGTAGTAGCAGAGTTGAGATCAATAATCATTCCTTTTTGTAAAGAAACTATTCCATTACAGTCCAAGGTTGCGGTAGAATACAACTTATCGATGTGACTTGCTCCTAGATTCCTTGTTCAAATGTGCTATTTCTTTTCTTTTCTGCGAAGTTTCCTCAGATTCGCCTTTTATCCTCACCAGTTTGAAGGGGAAATTTTGAAACACACTTACAGAAACTTGGCGATGAATAAGGCCGTTAGTAACTCAATTCCCAGTCGTAAGTACAGCTCTGAATCGTGCCTTACCGCTCTTCATTCGCTCGTATGCCTCAGTCGCGCGCTCCAGTGGAAAGACTTCATTCATTGATCTGACACCTGAGAGAACACTAAATGATAGGGTGTCCTGTGAATCCATCGACGTACCGCCTGGCCAACCAATCACTGATCGACGTCCCAATATGAACAGAGCCGGAGGCACTTCAATATGCTCGTAAGTAACGCCAATTGCGACCAACTTTCCGTTCACAGCCAGGCCGCCAAGGATCTCACTCATTGCCTTTCCACTTGGGACCGTCCCAAGTATGACTTTGGCCCCTCCCAGTTTGTTAAGTTCTTCGGCTGGATTCTCGGACCGATTGTCAATGTATCGCCTTGCGCCCAACTTCTTCACCAGTTCCTCTTTATCCTTTCCTCGTCCGATTGCAACTGTGTTAAAACCCATCTTGGCGGCAAATTGAACACCTAGGTGTCCTAGCCCGCCAATTCCTAGTATGGCGACTAGATCGCCAACGCGCGCACCACTGTTGCGAAGGGCATTGAAAGTCGTGATGCCGGCGCACACGAGCGGCGCAGCCTCTATCGCCGACAGTTCATTGGGTATAGATGTAAGCGCGTCAGTAGGCGCAATCATATAGTCTGCATAACCACCGTCATAATTAATACCAGGCACCTGTGCGTAAAGACAGGTTACGAAATCTCCACGCCTGCAGGATTCACAGTGGCCGCAATGACCACCATCCCAGCCAACAGCCACTCGTTGACCTGAAATCCATCCGTTGACATCTTTACCGACTGAGTCAATAACCCCTGCAATTTCATGACCAGGAACCCTTGGGTATTGGATGCCAGGGAATAATCCATCTTTAGTAAGGGAATCAGTATTGCATATGCCACAGGCTTGTACTTTTACCCGAACCTTCCCCGCCCCAGGCTCAGGAATCTCCCTTTCTACCATTGTAAAAGGCCCTCCTGGATTTGGTACTTGTACTGAACGCATATTCTTTCTTCTCATTGCTCATATTTACAAGGATCGTGTGCAAATCTAGCTAGAAATCCTAAAAAGTTGTCTCATAAGCTCACCAATCTCTTCTGCCGGGACTCCTTTTTGTATAGCCTTTACTTGTATGCCCTCAATTAGTTCTACGAAGTCGTCTTCATCCATTTCTAATTCCTTCATCTTGTTGATTAATCGTACACGTCCAACACACTCGCGGGGTGTGATTCCAGCTCTCCTTATTTCTGAAGCCAGCTCTCTAATACTTTCTGGTTCGTAATCGTCAAGTTTGCTTTTCCATTCCAAGATTATGCCGCTAACTGTTCCCTTTCCTAGCGAAAGGTACTTTGCTACCTCGTTTCCGAACTTGCCCTTCAGGTATTCACGAATTACTTTTTCCCTCAATTCTCGGGGAATAGGTTTAGTCATTCGTCTTTTAGCCCATAGAGCTCTATTCGTACTCTGCTAATATAGTCTATCGGCAGTTGTCGAAGTACTATATAAGTGAATCTACGTTGTTTCTTAGCAGGACGATGGTTCCGCTTCTAGTCGATTCTCATATAACTGTGTCTAACCAGCACTCGGGAAGGACTCGAACAGCACTCGGGAAGGACTCGAACAGCACTATAGTTATTTCTTTTCGGCTTTTTCGCCATTAGACTATCCCATTGAATAGTCTCATTACAGCAGCAAGGAGACAGTACTAGCACGGCAGATTTAGCCTTCCAACCCACAGAGTGTTCGGATGAGTTTTCTGACATCTACATGGGGATCTGTGACGATTGAGGGCTGAAGTATAGTGAAGGTTAGTTTAATGTTTTCTGAAAAGGAAATGGCTTAATTTGAAAATCGGTATCACATTACCACATTCTAGGATGAAGACATAAAATCGAAGGCGAGGCGATCCCAACTACCAGAATAATCAAACTTATGATTGCCATAGGTTTGAGGTGGGTATGTAAGGAACTTATCATACAAGAATTTTAACCGACTTCTGCTTGAACTCCTTACAGGAGGACGCTAAGACAATCAGAGAAATTCTTCTTAGAGCTGCCAGCGAACCAGAACTCAGAAATAAGTTGATTAAAGAGCCTTCTGAAGTCTTAAGCACAACATAATAGCACTTCTTTTCGTTGATCTTATGTTTATTTCATTGATGTTCTTCTTCCTAGAGGTTATTTCCCTTTGCAGTACAACACTACCATTTACACAATAGAATAAGTTAAATGGGATATCAAATTTAGATGTGTGTAAATGGAAATTGTTTATGATTATCCACTTTATAGACCGCCTTCTGAAGCTAATTCAATAATATTTCAGATTACATTAGGCTGTTCTTTTAACAAATGTTCGTTTTGTAATATGTATCGTACCAAAGAATATGTAGAAAGATCATGGGAGGAGATAAAATCAGAAATAGATTTAGTTGCCAATGCATATCCGGAGGCTCAACGGATATTTCTTGCCGATGGAGATGCACTGAATGTTGCTACTGACAAATTGATTCAAATTTTGGTTTATTTGTATGCCAAATTCATAAATTTGAAAAGAATATCATGCTACGCAATGCCAAAAAATATATTGCAAAAGAAAGACGATGAGTTGGATAAATTAAGAGCCGCTGGACTTAGTATGCTCTATGTAGGAATTGAGACTGGTAATGATGCTCTTTTGAAGAAAGTAACGAAAGGTGCAACAAGCAAGGGAATTATTCAGAGCTGTCAAAGAGCAAAACAGCATGGATATATTTTATCATGCATGATAATTCTGGGACTTGGCGGGAAAACATATACTAAGGAACATATTCGTGATACTGCTAGAATCATAAGCGAAATTGCTCCTGATTATTTGGGTGCTTTGACATTGTATTTAGAGGATGGAATTTATAATGAGTTTATGATCAAATTCGGTGGGCCTTTTACCGCATTAGACGATATTGAAGTTCTAGAAGAACTCGAAAGACTTATTTTGGATTTTAATCCTGTGAGACCAGTAATATTTAGGGCAAACCATGCATCGAATGTATATTCATTTGCTGGCACTATTCCACAGGATAAACAGAACTTACTCTCTTTGATCCGTGAATTAAAACTCCGCCCAGAAATGCTAAAACCAAAGATTTTACGAAGATTCTAGTTCGTTTTTCAGATGCCGGTACAGGGTTATTTTCCATCAAGTTTGGGAAAAAGTTGGTATTGCTAGCGGTGATCACAATTATCGGAGATTTGATTAGTAGCGACATAATGGATCAGGCAAAAATTGTTACTAAATCAGAGGGAACATGCGGTGTAATAGGTTCCGACCAAAATCCTCGAGGTATTCCGGCTTGCCCGTATAAGATAGGTGATACACTGGTCATAACTTATAAACAGGGGATGGCATATGTCGAAAAGTATCAACTTAAAACCTAATGTAAACGACCAGCAGAACGATAATTTTCAATCCCGGTAAAGTTAGTCGTTTTGACTGAACTTGTTTCCCTACTTCTGTTTTAATCCACGAACCAGAGGCAAGAAATCAAATTGTTGCCTCTATCTTATTCCTGTTTCAATGGCTCTCCACGCATCATCAGCAAACTCAAAAGAGCAGGAATAGAATAAGTATTTGATTTGGCGATTGCTACTCCCCATGAGCTATTGTCAAGTTCTTTTTGGCTCATAGTGAAGCCCAATTATTCCGCAGTCAAAAGCTATTGACTTAATCAGAGTGAACTTTTGGATCTCGTTCAAGTCTTTGAATATGGTCATGCCTTTTCCAATTGCAACAGGATTGATCAACAAATGAAATTCGTCGATTAATCCTGCTCTAATCAAGGAAGAATCAAATGAGGCGCCACCGTAAACAATGATGTCATTTCCCTTCAGACTCTTTAGCTTGGTGATTTCGTCCGTAAGGTCACCAGTAGCGATGTCAGTATTTGCCCACAGCGATTTTTTTAGTGTTTTCGTGAAAACAACTTTTGGTGTTTCTATCATCTTTTTTGCAAACGAATGCGATCGATCGATTGACGACGGGTCATCAGGTTTGGTCATCACATCTGACCAATATGAAACAAAACCATCTGTCATTTTTCGGCCCAGGATA
Source organism: Candidatus Nitrosopolaris sp. (assembly GCA_051985995.1). Classification (GTDB taxonomy): domain Archaea; phylum Thermoproteota; class Nitrososphaeria; order Nitrososphaerales; family Nitrososphaeraceae; genus Nitrosopolaris. The sequence continues at coordinate 1,945 of JBPYDU010000050.1, read as the reverse complement.
ATCATGTCGACAGGTTCCGTTAATTCGAATACATAATTTTTGAGTTTGTCATCCCAGTTCCAAACCATCCAATCCATTTCACCGTTGGGTCCTGCAATGTAACTGTCTACTGACATTTGCACCTGTAGTTTTAATTTTCTCATCTTCTATTACCCCGCGTATGCTTTCCTCAGGCCTTGAATGTCGATCTTCTTCATTTGAAGCAATGCCGCCATGACCCTTTCCGATTTCTTTGCATCCTTGTCTTGTAACATCTCGCCCAAGACATTGGGAACGAGCTGCCATGACACACCAAACTTGTCTTTCAACCAGCCGCATTGGTCTTGTTCTCCGCCTTCTGAGAGCCTTTTCCACAAGCCATCTACTTCTTCCTGTGTTTCGCAGTTCACGAGAAATGAAATGGCTGGCGAGAATTTGAAAACCGGGCCGCCGTTTAATGCCATGAATCGTTGTCCTTCAAGGTCAAAGCTCACATTCATTACCGTTCCTTTGGGCCTTCCGGAGGCCGCTGCCGCTGATTCTCCATAAAGGGCAATATCTATGATCTTTGAGTTTTTGAAAATAGAGGTGTAAAATTTAGCTGCTTCTTCGGCATTGCTGTCGAACCACAAAAACGGGGTAATTTTTTCCATGGATCCGAGTCATGTATGGCTAACTAAAAACTTTTGTTTAATGACATTTTTTAGCAACTACCGATCAGGCGGAGCTTTTTTTCATTTTGCAATCGTACGATGATATTTTCTAATTTCAGATCATCTGGATTCAATTTGTTTATCCTTTTCTCTAATGCTTCCGTGACAAATGAAAAACAACCCCAGCTAAGGTAGTTCGGATATGAAATTGCTCGATGAACTGTTTTACTAGACATATCATATATTTTACCTAATGCTTCATACTCCTTCTGTTTTGGAAAAAGTTCTTTAACTATATGAAATATGTCTCTTGTTTTGAGTTTAGAAGTGAATCTTAAATCTATGTCATTACTTCGAGATTTCGTTCTAATGTGTTGTCTGATTTTATCTCCAATTTTGATAATAAGGAGACTCTCTAATCCAATTCTCACTGCGGAAAGTCCCAATATGCTTTCTGACGGATTGATTAGGAGACAATTTTCAGTCTCTCTATTTATCTCATCGATTCTTTCAGATACTTGAACTTGTGGATCTTGAACAAGTAAAGCTTTGAAATCCTTTGCTCTCTTTAAAATAGTGGATTTTATTTTATAGAATAAATCAAAGTAATCGCGAATTGCAGTTCCGATATTTTGACATAATCCGTAAATTTGTCCATATAATTCATAGATTATATGAAAGAGATATCGGTCATCTTTTGTGTTAGAATTATCCTGATCGCCATATTTTTTCCAAAGGAATTTGAACCGATTATGCTTGTCAACGAGGATGTTAACAAGCAAGACGACGGTTCTTTGACAAAGTATCAATTTTGATATCAAGTAATTAATATATTCTGTTCGTGTCTTCAAGGAGGACTCATCAACAATGCCTTGTAGGATGAATTCAACAGTATTCGCTGAATGGAGTAACTTAGTCCTTGTTTTATTCCCAACAGATAGTTCTGTTAATTCTTGAATATCATTTTCAAACCTTTCTTCTAAAAGTTTAAGCCTAAAAGATATGTCTTCATTGTTTTTTCCTGCCATACCTTCAAAATTAGATAAGGAGAGTCGATTAAAAAATTCAGCTGTATCTATGTCATTTGTCACAGATTATGACAAGGCCTGAAAATAAAAAACCTTTTGGGGAGCTAATGTGGATTTTTATGGGCTTCTGTTTTATGAGATCCAAGACCTAGGCCAAATTACTATATATTATCATGTGGGAACATGACGAACATGTATCGCCGGCTTTTCCTGATCCATCACAGAAAGCAGTCTTGCAAGCACAGCTAGCTTCGTCGCATTTATCGCACATTAGACTTCAATTCT
>JBPYDU010000049.1:0-27660 GCA_051985995.1 Candidatus Nitrosopolaris sp. | reverse complement strand
AGGACAGGGTTGCAGCAGTAACCCATGGATTCGTTGGCGCAGATCTTGAGTATTTGTGCAAGGAGGCAGCCATGAAATGTTTGAGAAGATTGCTGCCTGAACTTAATTTGGAAGACGAGAAACTTGCGCCAGAAGTATTGGATAAGTTAGTAGTAACTATGAGTGACTTTGACAACTCAGTCAAGGATATAATGCCGTCAGCTATGCGAGAGGTCTATTTAGAATCACCAGATATCCCTTGGACAGAGATAGGCGGTCTGGAAGAAGTCAAGCGCGAATTGCAGGAAGCAGTAGAATGGCCATTGAGATATCCAAATTTGTACAAGGAATTAAGTCATACTATCCCGAAAGGGATTCTACTACACGGCCCATCAGGTACAGGCAAGACTATGCTTGCAAAAGCTGTAGCTACCGAGTCAGAAGCCAATTTTATCAGTGTAAAAGGACCCGAATTGATCTCTAAGTGGGTTGGGGAATCTGAGAGAGGCATCAGAGAAATATTCAGAAGAGCAAGACAAGCATCTCCATGTGTGATATTCTTTGACGAAATTGATTCTATTGCTCCTACCAGAGGTGGAGGTATGGAGGGAGGAGTACATTCAAGTACCGAAAGGATGGTATCTCAGTTGCTTACCGAGATGGATGGAATACAGAAGGATATTCATGGAGTAGTTGTTCTCGCCGCAACTAATAGAGTTGACATGATTGATTCTGCCTTATTAAGACCAGGACGATTTGACAAGATTGTATACGTACCAAAACCTGACGTAAATACAAGGCAGAAAATTCTTGAAATACATACTAAAGGTAAGCCTCTCGGTCGGGATATAGAACTTAGGAGAATAGCAGAGCTGACTGAAGGATTTAGTGGTGCAGATGTTTCAGCAGTAGCTAATACTGCAGTCTCTCTAGTACTGCATGAATACCTTGCGAAGTACTCCACGCCGGAAGAGGCAGCAAAACATTCTTCAGAAGCACTTGTTTCGCTGCAGCACTTTGAAGAATCAGTCAAGAAGATACGGATTCAGAGAGAAATGAAGCCTGAGGAGAGAACCACTCTATCACAATACGGATGATATCATGATATCATGATATTATGATATCAGTATCTAGATAGCGAACCCGTCGCGCCACCCCCATCAACGGCAGATCTTGTAAAATTGTGTCTCCCTCTCTCTACTTTTACTTATTTTCACTTATGATTGAATACGTGTAGCGTCTACTAGTCTCACTCTATAAGGACGTTATAAACCTCTTCTGACCATCCAACTTTCGCCATTCCTTCGGTATGTCTTATTGTCGTTACTGCTTCCGTACCATTCTTGGATTTTATTATTATTATTATTACCAGGAGATAACACCACGATGGACCGGGTGGGATTCGAACCCACGACCACCTACGTTTCCTCTGCCAATGCATGCAAGGCAGGTATTCTACCGGACTAAACCACCGGCCCTCGGCGTAATGCTTCAGAGAAGATATTTTAATCTTTTATTTTTCATTTCCCTCGACATGTGCACTGAGATTGTGATCCTAAGATAGAGGAAAAAACAAATCTGAGTAACGCCGCTATGTTTTGCAGAATCTAATGAATATTGAAAAAAATATGGTTCCAATTCTCAGGCGGCTATACGAGGCCGGGAAGCTGCCGTACAATAAGAAAAAATGAACAACTCCACAATATTATGGGATACGAGTTCTACCGGTTTGGCCGCCACGATAAGAATGCAAAAAGAAATGGCAAAAAAGGTAATATCGGAGTATACTCAAAATGATGAACTAATCAATATTTGCGGTGCAGACGTTGCGTACAGGAACAACGTTGCGTATTGCTCTGCAGTGCTGATGAACAAGAATACCATGGAGGTAAAGGAATCTGTCAACGTCACTTTGAAAATTAATCACCCATATGTGCCCGGTTTTTTTGTTCTAAGAGAATCAGAAGTAATAATAAATATTTTGAAAACGTTAAGAAACCGTTTTGACCTTCTACTAATTGATGGTCATGGCGTTCTACATCCTCGGAGATGCGGGCTTGCCTCTTACGTAGGCATTATTATAGATAAACCAACAATTGGTGTAGCAAAAAAAATCCTTTGCGGCACAGTTAATGCTGATCAATTTATCGATGTTGGTGGAGTTATCAGTGGGTTTAAAATGATAAAGGAAAAAAAGAAACCGATCTACATAAGTGTCGGGCACAAAATTAGTTTAATAAATGCTATCAGAATTATTAAACAATTGGTTAGGCCGAAAGAACGAATTCCCGAACCGTTACGCCTTGCAGATATCAACTCCAAAGCGCTAGCACATTCGATTCCTTAAAAGTAACTTACGGGCAGTTCTTTCAAAAGAAATAAGTTGGAGTCATTCGGTAGTAGGTATGTTGTCATTCTTCGGAGGAAATTCTAGCGGAAATGTAGATAAAAGTAAGTACGAGCATCTTACGATGAGTATAAGGCAAACTGTCCTCGAAAAAGCACATCGTAGGTGTCAAGACTGTTCTGTGAAGTTTAGTCCAAGCGTACATCCTAATTTTGAACACATAAACGGATCTTTGAAAGACAATCGACCAATGAATTTGCGTGCCTTATGTCCAGAATGCTTCAAATTCGTCGCAAAGAAAGAAAATCGCAAGGGAATACTTGGGAATATTCGCTACACTTTAATTAGGAGGTAAGCTGAGGTGGGGAAATACAGCCAGATTGACATTGGATTAATAAAGCTCGCGAAGGTCGAGACAGCAGATTTTCAAGAGCAATCTTCTAGGGACAACTTCATCCGTCAGTATTTCGTTTTCATGTCGTCGCGAAGTGAATCGACCGTAAAGGAGTGCTATGCAAGTTAGTAATGCATTTCGCGGAATAATTTCATGTGATCATAACAGCAGATTTCTTCTTTTCATATTCCGCGATTTGGGATTCCATTTTCAATGTTATACCAATGTCATCTAAACCCTCGAGCAATCTCTTTTTTCTATACTCGTCTATCTGAAAATGTAGGATTTTATGAGCAACTAACAGTTCCTGGGCTGCCAAATCTATTTTGATCTCTTCGTCATAAGCTCTAAACAATAACTCGACATCTGAATCGCTTAATTTGATTGGCAAAATTCCATTTTTAAAACAATTATTATAAAAGATATCAGCAAAGGATGGTGCAATTATTGCCTTGAATCCGTAATCTACGAGCGCCCAAGCCGCATGTTCACGAGAACTGCCACCACCAAAGTTATCACGTGTCACCAATATTTCTCGTCCTTCATATTTTGAGTCATTTAATATAAAATTGGGTTTCTGCTTTCCATTCGTATCAAAGCGCCAGTTATAAAACAAGTATTTGCCGTAGCCGGTTCTTTGAACCAATTTGAGAAATTGTTTTGGGATAATTTGATCCGTATCTATGTTGGCCATATCGAGCGGTATAGCTTTGCTTTTTATGATTCTAATTTGATCCATTAGTCTCTCCACGCATGTTTTTTTCCTGGCCTTACCTATAACCAATCTCTTATGTCGACAAAATGACCTTCGATAGCAGCAGCTGCTGCCATAACGGGACTGACTAGGTGGGTTCTTCCGCCTGTCCCTTGTCGTCCTTCAAAGTTACGATTCGAGGTACTGGCACATCTTTCACCAGGAACAAGTATATCGGGATTCATTCCAAGGCACATACTACAGCCCGACTCCCGCCATTCGAAACCAGCAGCCTTAAATACTCTATCTAGCCCCAGCCGTTCAGCTTCCCTCTTTACATGTTGCGAACCAGGCACTATCATCGCCCTGACATTTGGTGATACTTTTCTTCCCCTTGCAATGATCGAAGCTTCTAGCAAATCTCCCAGCCTACTGTTAGTACAAGAACCAATGAATACACGGTCAATCGGAATTTCTATGATGGGGGTCCCCGGTTCGAGAGCCATATAATCGAGGGCACGGAACGCAGCTTTTCTCTCGTTTTCATTTCCTTTTGCATATTCGTCTGGATAAGGAACAGTTTCAGTAACGTCTACCACCATCGATGGGTTAGTTCCCCAACTGACCTGTGGTGCAAGATAATCTACATTCAAAATAAAAGACTCGTCAAACTGTGCATTAGGATCCGTCGTCAATTTTTCTTCCCAAAAGTCCACCATTTTTTCGAACTCTTCTCCTCGAGGAGCATATCTTCTTCCTCTGATATAATCGAAAGTAGTCTTATCGGGGGATATCAATCCTGCTCTTGCGCCAGCCTCTATAGACATGTTGCAGATTGTCATTCTCTCTTCCATTGAAAATTTAGATATCGTTTCCCCGCGGTATTCTATAACCGTGCTTGTAGCACCAGAGGTACCTATTTGGCGTATAAGGGAAAGTATGATGTCCTTGGCAGTTACTGCGTGTGGATTTCTCAGACTACCGACGATGTTTATTGCAAAGGTTTTTGGTTTGTCCATCCATAAGCACTGAGTGGCTAAAACATGTTCAACCTCACTGGTTCCTATACCAAATGCAATAGTGCCAAAAGCACCATGTGTTGAGGTGTGGCTATCGCCGCAAACGATCGTTGTACCAGGGAGAGTTAATCCTAGCTCTGGAGCAATAATATGTACGATACCTTGATCCGGGCTTTTGACATCAAAGAGAGTTATTCCGAAATCTTTGCAATTTTGTGCCAATCTATAGATCTGTAGAGACGAAATCGGATCGACAATTGGGAGTGACCTATTGTCTGTCGGTACATTATGATCCATCGTTGCAAATGTCAGATCCGGTTTCCTGACGGTCCTTCCATTTGCTCGGAGACCGGCAAATGCTTGAGGGGAAGTAACTTCGTGGATCAAGTGTCTGTCAATATATAAGAGCGACGGTCCTTGCTCCCTTTCATTTCCGGGCACTATTACATGACTATCCCAGATCTTCTCAAATAGCGTCCCTGACATTAAGATTATTTTTTATATAGTGTGCTGAAATATAATCATTGGCGGTTATTGCAACTTCCGATCCCCCTCAATAGTAAAATAGTTCATTATTATCCACGATAGAACAACGATTTTTTTAGAGAATACTTAAATCTAGTAACGAATCTCCTTCTTAGGATCGTCTTCTTCATATCGACTATCCTGCGAACTCAATTAAGAAGAAGAAAGTGAATATTGCACACGGGGTAGCCTACGCACAAAATTTAGTGATATTATGCGCTACAATGCAAATATCTACAGAATATCAAACAAAGAACCAATACTAGTTAAGTCTGCCATTAGACTCTTCTAACGTATTATTCAATCAGCTATGGTTTCCTTTTTTTGTGCAAATCATCTTAGCTGGTTTTGACGCTCAGGGAGCTTACAATATTACAATATTGCCCTGTTGGGTACAATAACAAGCGAGAAATTCATTTCTACTGGTATGGCTCTCCAGTCGCGTATGGTTATCTTGAAGCGGAATTCAAGGCAGATTTAGGTGTAAATGACGGGTATAAACTACCATCCATTGGATTGAAGCGGCGATTAGAAGGAACGTGGGCACTGGTGACGGTATTGATGTTGTCATCACAGACAGAGGCGGATCTCGTAAGCTGTCCAAGCTAAAGCGGCTGTCGGGGCGGTTTTTTCGGACATACCTTCTAAGTAGACGATTATCAATCGTTCATCTCTTATCTAGTAACCTTCATCCAGTTTTCAACCAAATTAGCACAGTAAGTAGGTATGTCTATACTTTTAATTCAATTTTAATTCAGAACTTTTAATTCATTTCTTATTTAAGGCTGGTGATACTTTTACAAAAAATATCTCCTGTTAGAGATTTATCCGAACAAGATAAGTTAAAAAAATCAGAGTCAATGTGACCAATTTTTTAATAATCCTGCAACCTGGGTACACCTTGGGTAGTAGAGGATAGATGTACGTGATAAGTATCTACAAAAACAAAAGCGTACCGGGGGTTATGATTGTTAGCTCGATCTCTGTTGCTCCACCCTGTTTTGACTCCTCTACTACTTAGCTTTCCTCACCATCATCTTTATTTGAGGACCAGTCAGGTTCTATGATATAAAGGCTCTCATTGATGGTGGAGGTCAACAGTAAATGAGAAAGACTATTAAGTACAAATGATTGATTTGAGAAATCATGTTCATCACCGATAGCCTGCTTGAGTTAGTGCATCTTAGCTGTTTAGTAAGTCAATTATGACATTGCTCTTTAACGATATTTTATTTATTTAATTCAAGATGACGGGCTTTAGCAATAGCTGGGTCAAAGAACGTAAGCCAAATACACCCGAGCGGATACGAGAAAACGTGAGAGCACAGAAGCCACTAAAACCAAGAATTGACTCGACAATGAACAAAATCCATCTCCAAAATCAGAAGCTAGATACAACCCTAGCGAAATTAAAAGGAAAAGAAAAATCTCTTTTTAATCAAATCATCATACATGTACAGAAACATGATATGGCTCAGGGAAAGATGTTATCGAATGAATTGGCACAGGTTAAGAAGACTATAAAAATGGTCTCGCAGTTTAGAATGGCTCTCGAACAGGTACATTTCAGATTGGAATCGACTAGTAACATAGGGGATGTGATGAGCGCTGTAGGACCAGCGATGGGCGCATTGACAAGGGTAAAATCGGGAATGTCGAATGTAATGCCTGAGATAGACACAGAAGTGGGAGAGATCAATGCAGTGTTTAATGATATCGTAATGAACACTGGAGAAATTGGGAATACATCATTTGCATTTAATGCTAGTGGCGAAGAGACGGACAAGATTTTGGCAGAAGCAAATGCGGTTGCAGAGCAAAGAATCAACGATAACTTCCCAGATATTCCTGTGGGAACCTTTAGCAGGGCATCCAGATCGACTGTGAACGAACATTCGCAATAACTATAACTTCGAAGAATCGCTAAAATTTTTCGGAATATGGGAGGTTTTCGGCTCTTCCCTCCTAGATGAACGATCGAGGAACTGTTATTATATCTTGGAATATATAGTAATTTTGTTATGGGTCAAAAAAAGAAATCAGGCGTTATAATAATTTCTACATTTCCCACCGAAGAATCTTTAAGAGAGCTAGCTGTAGATGTGGTTGTTAATAAAAAAATATGCGCCTGTGTTAATTATGCAAAGATCCAATCCTTATACTGCTGGCAGGATAAACTTGAGGATCATACAGAATTCCTTACAATATTCAAGACATCAGTTCAGCGTTCGGAAGACTTAAAAGCAGAAATAGAGAAAAGGCACCCCTACGAAATTCCTGAGGTAGTAGAATTGAAGATGAATGACATCTCTGAATCCTATATGACTTGGATGGCACTATCAACTAATGGCGTTATTCAGACAAATCACAATCGAATGACACGCTGAATTTAAATCGGATGGATTCCACTTAGTTATCGAATGGAATACCTAAGCAAAGCTACAATGCCCCCTAAAGAAGAAACCCTGAGACCGATATCCGTAGATGAATCAACTGCATAAATTTTTCCGCCGTAACTTTCAATCGAATTTAATATTTGAAGAACTTCATCTTCGTTATCGGTCTTGAAGATAGCATCTGAAAATACCACACTTTCGATATTCCTTGTTGACGCAGCGTAAGTTACGTCCCCCATTCCCATTGCATATTTCGGTTCACCCTTATGAACGAGTTTCAACACCTCGTCTAAGATTGAAGAAACTGATGCGAGTTTGCTCGAGCTCATTGCCTGTTTGAGCGCGGATGAGCGAAGAAAGACATAGATTCCATCCTCTCCTGCCACGTCCACTCCATCAATTACTATCAATTTTTCTTTTTCAAACCGAAATTTCTCTGTTCCCAAAAAGTTATGAAGTTTACGTTTAGCTTCACCGGGACCGAATATTACTGTTCTGACTGCTTCACCTCCACTGTCGTTATTCATAGTGCTTTGGATCATCGTTGCAACATCTGCAAAGTAGCTCTCGATATTGGGATTGATTTTCCTAGACGACTGGTAACGTTTTCCACTTTGCCCGGAATATATATTTGGGATTAGCTTTAAATGAGTACCGGAAACCTTTGCGACTGCTGCCTCTTGGGTATCTATCGCAACCAGTATAAAATCTTCTAGGTTTCCCGATCTGGTGAGAATACTTAGTTCGGCATTAGTCCACCTTCTCTCTTTTTCAATCATTATTGTATCGTCGATCCGCACTGTCATCGAATGATGTGACCCCCTGGAAACAAGCTCATTGTCGGTATTTGTTATAGTGCCAGTAATCCGCAGTCTATCTACGGCATCATATAGAGCAGTATTTTCAACTTTTAGAGATACCCTCACCTTAACGCGGTCTCCCTTATCAGGTCGCCCATATAGCTTGACGTGCTTGATTACCCGTGTTGTATCTCCCACGACGAAATCCCCAACTTCTATAGTTCTTCTTAGAGTAAATAGGTCATCTGCGTCTTTGGGTATGACAAGATATGCTCTACCTGAAAAACCTTTGGCTTCTTTCACGATCATCTGATAATGCTTCGATTATCTGTTTGTGCAGACATGGATTTTCGCATTCTATGCTACTTTTTCATTTGCCATCGAAGAAGAACTCTCTCCGTCATCCTGAGCTGTCCTCAGAAAATTGTCGACCCATTCCTGTGTCAATACGCCGGACTCTACTAGATTAACCAACGCGTTCGCCGACGCCTCTCCGTGAACCTTGCCTGACCTTCTTCTAGTCTGTCGCCATTTTAGTTGCGTATTTCCGCTCTTCGAGGAATAAATAATGCCTAGTATTTCCTTGGCATTTACAAACGTCATCTCTCGCACTTTTTTCAGTGTCACTTTATCGGCTGCCTCAATATAGATAGCACCCTGACCCTCTTCACGTTCTGGAAATACCTCGTAGTCGCGCAAATAACTTTCAGGAATAAAGGATCGACAAGTGCTAACAATGATAAACTTTCGAAAACTTTCAAGCGAAGCGGTAGTCACGATTCGGACCATTATCTCAATAAACACCCTTAGATGCTTATCAAGGTTGTGAAATAAAACGGAATAAACTCCCTCGCAGGCAACAAATAAATTTTTTGTTACATTGGCGTGCAAATGTGATTATTTCATAACCGCGGTGAAGTATTCGAATGAAAGGAGGAGGTGATTGCAGTCGTACCGCAACGACAATAACTAAACTAGGCTGGACAAACTCCTAACTCAAGATCTACTTCATCTAATAACTCAGGAGGGCTAGTTTCGTCATCGTTTGTCCGTTTGGAATCTTCGACTATCACACATAAAAACCGAGGCAACCTAATTCTCTTTTCGTGTCTTCTTATGCCCCCTTAATTTGTAACGGACTACCATCGTGAAGATCCTCGCTACAGTAATCTTAACTTTGGACCCGTTCAAATAGTAATTCCCGATATTGTTTACTTGACGGCGAGCTACAACATCAAAGTTGCGACAATCACTTTTTTTTACCTACTTTTTTCCCCGGCAAAGTCTGTCTCTTGTCTACTAGTAGCATCTGCCCATAAATAATGAAAGTAATCCTTTGCAAAACCTGCGAGACCTATATGTTCTGCCCATATCGCGATTGGTTCGAATCTTCCAATCTCACTTCTTCCTTCACCCAATAATATCATTACCTGCCTGCTGTCACCTATTACTCCTCCACCAAACATATTATTTTTCAATCTAACATCTGCAATCCTGGATATCGCACGGACTGTGTCGGGGTTGGTTTGCTCGGATACAAGGACGGTTATCCTTACTCCTTTTTCGTGCAGGACTCTCAACATCGGCTGTACCGGTCTTGCGATGTCCTCTACGACTTGTGGTAAGGCTATTAGCAATTCGTGCTGACAGGTCTGAATTATTTCACTTACCTTTGAGGCTATGTTGTAAATTCCTCTGACAACCCAGATCTCAGGTCTTTCTCGTATACCACTCTTCTCATATACCGGCATCAACTCGCTTACAATCAAGCTTTCGTTGTCCTTAATGCCGTTTTCGATACGCATTCTCATTGCCTCAAGTGCAGTACGGGGTGATCTCGGAAAGAACTTCTGAGGTCTAGAACTGTCAGATTCGGACCATCCTTTGTCTTCTAGGCCGTTAAGAACCTCATAGATCTTCGAGTAAGGAACACCTGACTTCTTGCTGATATCAGAGGCTGTTGATTTGCCCGTTTCAACAAGAGCCAGGTATACCTTAATTTCATAACCCGTTAAGCCAAGGCTCTCCATCGCTTTCCTTGACTTGTCACTAATACTCATTTAAATATCTGATTTTGTCGTTAAGCACTAATATAAGTACTTTTTAGGTCGTCGGGCGACAGCAGGATGAAAGTTTTTGTTCCCAGTATGTCTACCTAGAGAATAGCTGCACTTATTAGAAGATGTAAGCGCCGTTAATAAGACCGAAGCAAAGGATAGCTTGTCAATCCATCAATGATTATCGTCATTAATAATGGCGCAAGCAAGAATAACGCAGCACGTTGTTCATTTGGCCGAGTCCAGGCAGAATACGATCCGACAACTTTTAAATGCCTGCTCCTTGTGACCTTAATTTGTCTATGGTGCTAGGGTTTTCCGGGAGTAAGATAAGAATCTCCCTCACCATCGAGCCCTGTTCAGACGGAAGTAACTAATCACCTTAGGAGTTGTCAGGTCATATTTATATATATAAAGCCTGCAGGAGATGCCGAGTAGTGGGAGATAGACAGTAAAATGGAACTTATTCAAATTTCTAATACATCCAGTAAAAGTTCTGGTTCAAGACGTTCCCTAAGGTACACCCAGAGCATCTGCCCAGACTGCAACATGATTCTAGACGCAGAAGTTTTCGAAAGGGAAGGCAAGGTTTTCATGACAAAGACCTGCCCAACTCATGGAGAATGCGAGGAACTGTACTTTGGATCGTATGATATGTACAAGAAATTTAGCACGTATTGGATGGACGGAAAGGGTGCTAAGGCTCCCAACGTTATGGTAGACAAATGTGCATGTCCAACCAATTGCGGTTTGTGCACAAATCACCTCTCGCATTCTGGATTGGCTAATATGATAGTTACAAACAGATGCGACCTTACATGTTGGTATTGCTTTTTTTACGTAAAGAAGGGCCTAGAAGGAGCATATCTTTATGAACCAAACTACGAACAAGTTAGAGCAATGATGAAGACATTGAAAGCAGAAAGACCCATCGCAGGTAACTCTATCCAGATAACTGGCGGCGAGCCGATGCTCAGAGATGACATCACCGAGATTATCAGAATAATGAAGGAAGAAGGAGTCGACCACGTTCAGATGAACACAAATGGTATTAAACTAGCTCTATCGCCAGAAACTATGAGACAGATAAGAACAGCGGGTGTGAGCAATCTTTATCTCTCTTTTGATGGTGTTACTCCACGAACTAATCCCAAAAACCATTGGGAGGTACCGTATACATTGGAATCTGCACGTAAGTGTGGCATGACAGTAGTATTTGTTCCCACAGTAATCAAGTCAATAAATGACCATGAGCTAGGTGGAATAATCAGATACGCACAAAACAATATGGATGTAGTTCACGCAGTCAATTTCCAGCCTGTCTCATTGACGGGCAGGATGACGAAAAAAGAGCGTGAGAAATACAGAATCACGATTCCTGATTGCATTGAAAGAATTGAAGAACAGACCCAAGGCGATATCCCAACTGATGCATGGTTTCCAGTTCCCTCATGTATGCCGCTAACGAATGTAATTGAAGCTTTCAGCAAGAAACCAAAATATGAGCTTTCGATTCACTTTGCCTGCGGTGCAGGAACCTATTTATTTGAAGACGCCCTGTCTAAGAAGTTAATACCTCTTACCGCATTTGTCGATCTTAAAGGGTTATTGGAATACTTTGAAGAAAAAGCAGATGAAATTAGGTCAGGTGCAAATAGATACTGGACGACGCTACAAGTTGTACGCAAGTTGAACCAATTCGTTGATAAAGGGAAGCAACCCGAGGGTCTCGATCTTGCCAAGATGTTTTCAAGTATATTATTAAAGCGAAACTTTGATTCAGTCGGTTCATGGCACGGAAGATCCTTGTTCCTTGGGATGATGCATTTCCAAGATAAGTACAACGAAGATCTGGAGAGATTGCAAAGATGTGATATTCACTACTTGACTCCAGATCTAAGAATTATTCCGTTCTGTGCCTTCAATGTCATACCTGAGTGGTATCGAGATAGAATTCAAAAGAAATTTAGCACTCCTGTTGAAGAGTGGGAAAAGGCACACGGCCAAACTCTGGAAGCTGGCCTTTATAGAGGATTAATGAGAAGAGGTAAACCAGAAGCCCAGATGGGTTGTGCGGTATCAGAAATGCATAAGGCCGCGGCTGAGACAACAGGTGCATTAGAGGATCACAAGGGCGTAGAGCTTCGCAATGGCATGGCTGGTGCGTAACCTGAATAGGCGACCCCTAGCCTAGCTCATTTCCTTTTCTCTGATGTAACTTTTGTGGTGATACTGCACTGTCTGCCTGGAACAATACTATCGGGGTATGTCTAGCAATCAACATGGCCGATGGCGTCTTCGCAATTTAATTGAGATAAGGTTTAATTGAAAGGAGTAGTTGCTTCCCATATGTCCACGATGAAATATATACAACTCGAACCTCAAGCGGACATTGCTATTATCAAAATTAATAGACCCGAGGCACTAAATGCACTCAATACTGATGTTATTCTTGAATTATCGCGTACACTTGACATCATCGGTGTAGACGACGGTATAAAAGCTGTAATTATTACTGGTGCAGGCGAACGATCTTTCTGTGCAGGTGCAGATATCTCATATATGGTAAATATTACGCCTATTATGGCTGAAAAATATGCATCAGCTGCGCAAGATGTCCTCAACAAGATCGAGAAATTAGAAAAGCCCGTTATCGCCGCAATTAATGGATTTGCATTAGGCGGAGGTTGTGAATTGGCAATGGTCTGCGACATTAGGATAGCTTCAAGTAATGCCAAGATGGGACAACCTGAAGTCACTATAGGTATTCCTCCAGGTTGGGGAGGGACTCAGCGATTGTTAAGAATTGTCGGCCTGTCAAAGGCAAAAGAGCTGATCTTCACAGGGAAAACGATATCGGCCGAGGAGGCAGAGCAAATTGGATTGGTTAATAAAGTAATATCTTTAGGGCCGAACGATGTGTTACCACCAGATGTTCCAGATGGGGACAGTGTCAAAGAAAAGGAAAGATCTATTCAAGTTTCTAGGATCCTAAACAAGAAGCTAATGGAAGAATGCCTCGTATTAGCTAGAGAAATCACAAAGAATAGTTTCATTGCTGTAAAAACTAGCAAAATACTAATCAACAAGGGGATGGATTCGGATATCAATACCGGACTGCGCCTAGAAATCTACGGCTGGGCATTATGTTTCGCTCATGAAGACCGACAGAAAATGATGTCTGCATTTTTAAACAAAGGAAAGAAGTGAGAGAAGCCTATACGCTCTGACTTACTCGTCTTCAGGATTCAGTAGGACTCTTGCTCCTTTGCTAGTCTGACATACAAAGGTTCTACTCTGGACGTTGGCTTCTTTAAACCCGTCACTCATAGAATCTGCCACTCGCTTTCCATACTTGTCATTTTTCAAAAATGATATGATGGAGGGACCTGCTCCACTGATTGTAACAGCAAGGGCTCCCGCCTTTAGTGCGTTCCGTTTAACCGCTTCATATCCAGGAATCAAAGCTTTTCTATGCGGTTCCACTATCGCATCGTCAATTCCTTTGGCGATCATTTCAACATCTTTCAAGAGAAAACCCGCAACAATTGTACTGGCATTAGAAACATTATGAGCTACACTCTTCAAAGAAACATCGTTGGGCAAGACACCTCGCGCAATTTCAGTTTTTTTGTCGGGGACTTCGATTAAAGGAATTGCGATTGTCAATATGAGATCTTTAGGCGGATCTAATCTGATAAATTCTAATTGTGGACTAGTTCTGACAATTACAAAACCACCGAGTAATGAACCCGAAACATTGTCGTAGTGTTTGGTACCTGCACTGACTATTTCCCCTTCGGCTGCATATTCTACCAGTTTAGCTTTTTCTATTTTAAGGTCAAATAGTCTGTCGAACGCAACTGCCGCGGCCACAGCCGATGCGGCGCTACTCCCAATCCCCATCCCGGTCGGGACTTTTTTCTGAAGTCTAATTTCGATACGACTCTTAAGATCAAAATCTTGCGACATCTTTTTGACTACTACCCCTGCACAATTGTATTCCACACTTGCAGGAACAAATCTTTCACCTTCGCCCGAAATCTTGAGCGCTATCTGTTCTGACTGCTCTAATCGTGTGGTTAGTGTAACTTTATCCTCATAGGCGTCAAGACCCAGACCAAATACATCAAATCCTGGTCCTAGATTGGCTGTAGAGGACGGTGCACTTGCGGTGACAGAAGTGGATCCTAATTTATGGATCAGTCTTTAACTTCCTCTCCTTGACTGACAATTCTCGCTAGCGCGGCCGACAAATTGACCATGCCATTCAAGGTCATACTGGAGACGGCTATAAGATTCTGATGAAATCCACACATACTCATACTCCGGACCAGGTCTTTGCTCAAAAGAGAATATTCTGAATCCTTCTCATTGTTGAGAGAAGATTCTAATGAAAGTGCCGAAGACGACCACGCGAGAATATCTTTCAATTTGTCAACAATGAGGTCACGTTTTGTTAGAATATTAACCTGCGCAATCTTTAATCTCAATCTGACTGACGATGCGAGGAGTCCTATTGAAACAAAATTAATTGGAGATGAAACTAACATCCCGTCATAGATGAACAGTGTAACCTTATTGTCAGATTGAAAATTCGATACAAAATATGGACCACTTGCTCTGAATGCGAAAAGCTCTATCTGTCCTGGCGTATCAATCAGAATATAATCTGGGTTCAAATTATTCACCTCATCTTGAATTTCATCTAACCTCGTTGCGATCATATCACTTGCCATAACTAGTGAACCATTTGGTCCCAGGTCATAGGTTTCCATCAGAGTGTTTATATCTATATAATCCCGGACGTCCACATCAGGTTCGTATGGTAAATTCACGACACCTGGGTCGAGGTTGATACTAATCGGGAAGGATTTCCGATCCACGTACCATTGAAGCAATCTAGACGTAAGAAGTGATTTTCCAGATCCTGCAGTACCAGTAATAAATATAGTATTCA
This sequence comes from Candidatus Nitrosopolaris sp., assembly GCA_051985995.1. GTDB lineage: Archaea > Thermoproteota > Nitrososphaeria > Nitrososphaerales > Nitrososphaeraceae > Nitrosopolaris. Next base: position 12,489 of record JBPYDU010000049.1, on the reverse strand, counting down.
TCTTTCACGAATGATTCTTTAGAGTAGCTTTGTATATTTACTTTCTAACCCCAAAAAATCTTTTTTTTGACTGTCTGGCTCTCCTCCATGATCGTTCATTTGTTATGTTATATACGCTATACTGGCAATTTCTTCGCCAGTCTCCGCAATGGTTTCAGCCAACTTGCCCTCTTCTTAGTAGTAGAATGGTCCAAAAGGCGTCAGAGTAATATTGAGGACGAGATTAATTTTTAGTCAATTAATTATTATATGCCTGACTTTTATCAGTTAGCTGACTGCTTTTGAACTGGAGACTGCTCGCAATACCTGCAAGTATTATTCCATTGCTTATCATGATCTTTTCTACCCATGTTTCTCCCACCAATATATTTGCAGTAGGGATTATTCCCTTCGTAATGTCGTCAGCCTCAGTAATAGGGCGAATCATGCTTCAGGCGTTTCGGTTCGATTACTTTATCCGAAAATTTATCGGACCTAACGTGAGCTCTACTGGGAAAATAATATCTGCCCGATTAGCAGGCGAATTCATAACGCAAACAACGCCTTCTTACGTAGGAGGAGAAATAGTTAGAATCGCTTTCTTAACCAAGAATGGTGTGCCTGCTGGGAATGCAGCATGGGTTACCACAATGGAGATTATTGCTGACGTTTTTGTGGGGACAATGCTTGCATTCATTGCAGGCGCCCTTGCAATTTACAGAGGGGGTGACTTTATTGGGATTGCTGTCATTCTCGTTGCAGTTCCGACATTCGTTTTTTGGCTTCTGTTGATAGTGTTTTCTGCAAAACGCACCCTTCGATTGCCTTCTTTTTCATTAAAAGTGCTGCAAAAGTTCATTTCAACGCAAAAAGCAGAGCGACTTATCACCACGACCAATACTGCCATATTTGATTTATGTAAAATGAGTAGGCAGAATTTTAATTCTGTAAGGGCTGTCAAAACTTTTGCTGTCGGACTCGCAATAACATTTATTGCATTCATATTGCAAGGGGCCTCATTCTTAATATTGGCAAATGCTGTGGGCTTTAGGTTGGGTCTATTTGATTCCTTGATGGCAACTTCGGCATCTACTGCGTTGTCAACGCTGCCAATAACAATAGGGGGTTCTGGACTTGCAGAACTAGGGATTTGGGCATATACTTCTCATTTTACGGGGATCCCATCTTTTGCAAATGTAGTCAATGATTCACATTTGAGCTTGATAATAGCATGGAGGATAGCATCATATCATGTGCCGCTGCTTATAATGTGGATCGCGCTGATGAGATTAACAATGGCCAAAATTTCTATTAGATCCCTAACAAAGAAAAGTAATCTATCGGATATGACCCATAAAACCTCTACTGACGAAAATCAAGGCACTAGAGGGTAGAAAAATATTTTGATTAGCTTTTGGTTTAGTCCCCACGAGAAAATATAACTGCCGCGATAACAGGTGCATCGTCGGTAATCGGGAAAGAGGTGACTACGGTCATGAACTGCATTGGACCGGGATACATTAGACAGTTGTAAGCCCACTTGTTGTAAGAACAGACGTTAATTTACCATCAATCTTTCGAAGGAGGATTCCAAAATACTCCCGGTTTGTGTATGATCCGAAATCAGTTTCAAATGCAGTTAAGGGGCAACGAATTTTCCGGGGGTTTCTTTTTCTTTTAATCCGGCCATTTGGTTATAACAGATCTTCTCATACGCAGCTAATCCTTTCATGGGCACGGCCATTGGAGAGCTCAGGTATGGTTCGCCTTAGCTAGCATCGTTATCTACATCGTCGAAGCCATTTTCGGCTCCTTTCGCAGGGACTACAGTAGAGGAAGAGACGTCTGATTCAATTTCCATGAGCTGCAAGTCCTCCAACTCGAAACGGTGTATTGCATCCATATCAAGTGAAAATTTTGTTTTTAAAAATTCGACGAGTCTTGCACTTAAATCCCCTTTGAACATCTTTATTTTAAATTCATATACGAATCCTTTCTTAAAATCGCCTATAATCAAGGATTTGGGAACATCTAAGCCCTCGACGATAGTCCTTTTGTCAGGCAAAGGCTCGTAAAGCTGGATATCGATCTTAAAGTCGTTCTCATAAGTATCAAGAATATATCCTGATCTTTTAACAACTTGTTCATCTCCAAACTGGACTGATTTTATTTCCAGTTCAGCCCATTCAGGCAGCTTTTCTTCACTCGGTTTGTCAGGATCAGCCTTAGTCTTGCCCATATTAGTTATTTGCGAATAAAATTAAAAAATCTTTATTTTGAGATGTGGCCGACATATTCTAGATGCCTATTTAATTAGCACAATAATTCATTAACTGTTCTATAGCCTGACTTGTATTTAGTAGGCACTTAGTCTTCGCGTATTTCTCTACGATTTTTAACTGTTCAGCGTTGATGCAAATGGGAATAATTATTTTGGAGCTGGGGTTCATTTTTCATTGCAAATGGGATTAGACAGGGATTATAATCGTTACTATATGCATCTGTATTCGTAGATTCGTGGTGTCTCGTCTGGCTTATCCAGAGCCGCAGCTGCTGAAGCCGCATTCTATACACATATCGCATCCTTCAGTCATTACTAATTTTGCTCGGCAATATGGGCAGAATCCGCTCTCGGTTAACGCATCTTGTGAGCTCAAAGGACGTGTCTGCATCGAAGTTGTTCCTGGTTCGATTTTCGAACGTTGTTGGCGCCCTACCATTGATAGGCCTTTTCCGAGGAATTCGTCCGAATCTGGTCTTCGTGTGTCCTTGAAAATTTTTTCTAATGCCTCTAGAACATAGGGTTCCGAAATATTTTCACGTATGTAGTCGATTGCATACCGACTTGGTATAACACTGAATCTCCTTTCCTTAGTGTTGTCACCGGTAATGTGTAGAACCTGCTCGCGTCTAGAGCCATCTCTGTATACAGTAACTCCCTTTAAGCCGAGATCATGTGATAGAATATACGCACTCTTTACGTCCTCTGCCGTCACATCACCAGGCATATTGATTGTCTTAGCAATTGCATTAGAGATCCACTTCTGCCAAATGGCTTGAGCTATTAAATGGTCAGTCCAATGAATATCGATTGCTGTCACGAAAATCTTCTGCATCCATGCAGGGATTTCAAGTAATCCACGTGCTGAACCGTAATTGTTAGCAACCTTACTAAGTATTTCATCGTCGTACAAACTATTTTCTCGCAAGACAGCTTCAAAAACTCTGTTGGTATAAAAGAATCTGCCTACTGTGACGCGTTTTTCAAAAACCACGGCAAATATAGGTTCGATGCCATTCGAAGTATCGGCGATCATCGACAAAGTACCTGTAGGAGCAATGGTGGAGGTCCAAGAATTTCTGATCCCGTGTTTTTTGATTTTTTCAATGAGCGAATCCCAGTCATACACATGCATTTCCTTTGGTAGTTCGTAGTAGCCAGCGACTGGGATCTTCCCCTTCACGTAATCTGTTTCTTTGAACAGAGGAAACGCACCTCTTGTCTTTGCTATAGCAACACTTTCTTCCATGCTGTAGTACGACATAGCTTCTGCTAGTTTATACATGAATTCATAACCGTCTTCTGAGTTGTAGGGAATTCGAAGCAAGAAAAGGAGATCAGCTAGGCCCATTATACCGAGGCCGATTCGTCTGGTGAGCTTGGTGTTTGTATCAATTTCGTCAACAGGATACTTGTTTATATCAATTATATTGTCTAGGAATCGTGATGCGAGTCTAATTGCTTGCTCATACCTCTGCCAGTCGAACTCATATGTCCCATCTGCCATATGCTTCACAAAGTTCGCCAGATTTATTGAGCCCAAATTACAGGATTCATTTGGATAAAGTGATTGCTCTCCGCAGGGATTTGTTGCCCGTAATGGTCCGCCTTTGGCATTGATGCACGGATTGAATCTATTTATGTTGTCAAAGAAAATAATCCCTGGTTCAGCGCTCCTCCACGCGCTTAAAGAGATTAAATCTATTAATGCATGTGAATCAATTTGTTTTATTGGCTCACGGGTCCGGGGGTTGCGTAATGTATACTTAAGGTTTTTGTCCTTATCTACGAGGGATCGCCAGAAATCATCCCAAACGCCAACGCTTACGTTGAAGTTCTCGAATATGCCAGGCTTTGTTTTGGCTGTTACAAATTTCTCAACATCTGGGTGCCACGCCTCCAAAATACCCATATTTGCACCTCGTCGCTTTCCGCCTTGTTTTACAACATCAGTGATGGTGTCAATAATCCTCATAAAAGAGGTGGGCCCAGATGCAACACCTGAAGTTGATGCAACAATGTCTCCTTCAGGTCTTAGGTCGGAATAGTTTATCCCGACCCCTCCCCCCGATTTGAAGATCATTGCAGCATCTGTAGATGACTTCATGATTCCTTGCATGTCGTCAGGCATATCGAGAACAAAGCAGGCTGAGAGCTGACCTAGCCGCCCACCTGCATTCATTAATGTTGGCGTGTTCGGAAGAAAGTCTCGTGACACCATTAGATTGTAGTATTCTTTGATCCTTTCTCCGTAAGTTGCAAATTTACCCTCAGCGATAAGTCTGAGTAATTCCTTAAAAGTGATTTTCATTTGTTCTTTCTTGGCAAGATCAATATAGTGCCTAATCATCGCCTCAAAATGATACTTGTTCAAATAGTATCTGCCAATTTTCAACTTAAGATCAAAGTCATTTAATTTGGGGTAATATTTCTCTGCTTCCTCTACGCTTTGATTATGAATCTTGTCTTTAGATAAAGTAAACAGGGTGGAATCATGCATGATATCTGGGATCGCTACGAGAATAGCTACTCTTTCGAACATTTGCTTAGGACCTTCTATGATTTCATTATTATCATCCCTCAGCAAATATCGAGCTGCTAAAACCCTGAGAGAATTAATATCAAGGGCTTTGTCTACTTCATCGAGGACCTTCTTGTTTAAAATCTTCATCTTTTCGTCGCGAAGTTTGCGTCTTTCATGCCTGTAGAGAATGTACGCTTTCGCTGTCTCAGACAGGCCTTCTTCTATAAGTATCGATTCCACCATGTCCTGAACATCCTCGACACTTGGAATTTCGGTCGATCCATAGCCATGATGGATCATCTTTTGAACTACTTTGTTGGCCAATTTTTCGGAGAGCGAAAAATCCGGTTTACCAGTAGCTACAAGAGCTTTGTAAATTGCATCCGATATCTTTAGCGGTTCAAAATTGACCTCTCTTCCATCTCTTTTTCGTATAAGAATAATTAAATTTTCTTTCTGGTCATTAACCCCAGTAACGCCTGCCATTCCGTTATTACGGCATGCTAACTGGATTTAAAAGTATTAGCTTCCTGAAAAATAATTCGTGAACCTAAAAGGAGGCACAAAAACGTATTTTGCAGCTCATTCTTCAAAATATTTGGTGAACCGGCAGCATATGAGAGGATCTGCAGAGCTCGCACCTTTCCAGATTTCTCGAACCTGATTTACTTCCACAGCTACCGCATACCACGTGCTTCATCACCGGATGGAAAAATGGGATAACCGACGCTGCTTCGATTGCCTTCTTTAGTTGCAGATGATTTGGACCGAGTTCTGTTAAATCAAGAGTTACTGATAAACCACCGCTCAGAAGCTTATCAACTGATCGGCATTCTTCTATCAGAGATCCAGAATTGTCATTATTGGTCGGTAATATTTGCTCACCATACAAGGTTAATCCCTGTGAATAGGTCTTGGAATTTTGTTGGGCCGACTGCAGATAGGCCCTGCCATATTTGTCAGAATCCAAAGCTGCAAATCTAGTCGCGCTGTCATCTGTTATCATTGCAACGCCGACAGAGCCATCGCCTAAATATCTTCCCTGATCTAGAGCGACGTCTACTGAAGTTTTCAGTACCTTTTGTAAAACCTCAATTCCATTGTTCTTAGGATGATGTTCCAAGATATCATTCACAGATTCTCGGGCACCTATGAGGTTAATTATGATGCTTGTCGTCCCAGATTGCATAAAGTCTGAATTGCTACTAAGGGCAGGAACAGTGCCTTTTCTAATGAGCTCAGCTACAGCCTTCCTCCTTATGTAGAGCGCCGCTAACGACGGCTTGATCATCATAGCGAGTCTAGCTCGGAAATATGTTTCATCTTTGTTCGACTGATACGCAATCCTTGGAAGATTAATAGAAAGAGACTGGAGGGTTACAACAGTGCCGGAACTTTTGCCTCCCATTGATTTGCGTATACCGCTACTTGCTCTTAATCCGTCGTCATGTGAAAGTGAAATATTTCCTCCACTTCTTACAATAGACACAATATCGTCCAAATGATTGCTAATTTGATTTTGCTGATCATTCGTATCACCATAGATTAATGATATGCCAATACGTGGAATAGGAGTAGAATCTACGTATTTCTGATAACCGCTCAATAACGCGGCAAGTGATGAAGCATCCTGCTCATCTGCTGGAATTGTTATAGTGGTGACCGGTAATCCAGATTGAGTGTAGCTCGGGGCTACTGAAGATAACATGAGGGCTTTAGCAAATCGTGAACTAATTTCAGCAGGCTCTTTCGTTTGTTCTAAAATTATCGGAATGATTCCTTCAAGTACCAATTCTGTTGAAGCTTCTCTGCTCAACAGAGAAATCAATAAGGAAAGATAAGTCTCGAAGTCGTTCGAATTATTGATACTAGGCAAAGGCACTCTTGAGATATTCAAGAATTTCCCCCTAAGATCCAAAGTTTTCTCACGAAAGTCGGAAACATCTACAAAAATCGTGTCCGGAATTAAGCCCCAAGTGCCGCTATTAGAAATATTCATCTCACCGGCCAAATGCATATCAGCAATGTCCTTCGGAAGAATATTGGTTAGGAGATATTCAGAAAATATTGAGTGCGAGGCTTTTGACATAAGACTTTCAAGCCCGTTCTTTGCCGCCTCTGCATCACCTAACATCTCGACAATATCAGACGCGGGAAGGCCTAACCTAGCCAATTTATTTCTATATTCCTCATGTCCATGTTCAATTAGAACAGAATTTACAGTTTCTCGAATCAATGATGACGTAAGATATACGGCCTGAAACTTGTATATCTTATTCTCAACTTCTTCTGTTATCCTATGCGCTTGCTCAAGGGGCATATTTGCCTCCCTTACTAGTGATTGAATTATCTTATTAGAGTTAAATTCCTCAATGGAAGGTCTTGTGGTCCTAACATACATTTTGCCACTTTCGATTATTGATCTTTCCTCAATTTGTCTGGCGAGACTTAAAACAAGCTTACCGAGATTCGTAATAGTGTAACGCCGCTCGGCTTTGTTGAGTGCTACCAGGGACTGCCTGAGAAGTTTGCGTAGGTGATATGCGAACTTCCCAGATTCTTTTTTAGATTTAAATCCCGCCAGCGACTTTAACTCAGAATATGTAAGAGGCCCTTTGGAATTTAAAATGCGAAGAATGTCAATACGATTAGGACTAGCCATGACAGAGAAAATCATCCGGACTCGTTTTGAGGCCGATTCCAGCACTCCGTCTCTTGGCGGTTCTGCTTGCATTGGATATTTATCGTGACTCAACTGTTCCATTGCACCCGTATTCTGACTAACTGATTAAAACTACTTTGTAAATTATATTTTACTAATGATATAGAGGACCGTAATCTAAAGAATAAGGTTAACCTTCTATCATTATTTGACTTTTGTCCGATACTTCTTCCTCATGGATTTTCTTATCCATACTCTTTTCGAGAATCCCCGATGGCACCTCTGGAATCTTTGCTCTTGCTTCATTTTCGAGTATTCCTTCAATTTCATTTAGGATTGAAAGAGCATCTTTATCGACTGGGGTCGAAAACTTCCCTACAACATCTAACCTTATATCAGAGTTAATCAAGACATCGGTAGTCATCGATTGCATCTCAGAAAACACATTTGATGCTGCTGGAATTACCTTGGAGATATCTCTTTGGATATCCCTGATCATCTCGATGGTAGGGTTGATGGTTTCCATAACCATGGCAAATTCGTTAATTGTGCTAAACCGAATTAACATGACTTCTAGTGCAAGGCCGGCGTTTTGTGTCGTCCGCTGAACATTACGAATATTTGATAACTCTCCTGCAATAGCTTTAGCTCGGGAGTTATTGCCAGACTTGATATTTGATATTATTTGGTGTCTAAAAGTATTATCCATTCTTGAGAATTTTTCGTCCAGCATCCTCAATCGGGCGAGTTGGGTATTAACTACTGATGTAGCCTTTTCCATATCGCTCTTGAGTTGTTGTTGATGCTGATCCATTTGTGGACTAATTCAGGTTAATCGAAAAAATGTTAAGATTGAACGTTAAACGGTATATACAAATAGCTATCAAAAAACTAATCTACCAAGTGTATAGTAGCACTATACTGCTCTTGCTTTACACACTTTTTTTGTAACGCTACAACTTTTTGCTGTAACAGGAAACTAGTAGCGCATGGCGCTGTCTAGATTTTTTGCAACGTCAAACCATGTTTTGGATGATAATCTGATACTCCGACTCTTGCTCCGAGTGGCAGGTCGGACGATGATGTTACTCCAGGTAGAAAACCCGATACTCTGAAATCCGTACCATCAACACTGAACACTACCCACGCATAGAATCCAGCATCCTCAAATCCCTCAGGTGCTACGGCCTGGATTGTGTATGTCACGACATTACCTGTTCCTTCTAACTCGATAGTCTCAAATTTATGACTAAAGCATTTTTCACAGTAATATATTGTAACTAGCATTAAATGTCCACAATGAGAGCATTTATTGGAGAGTAGCTTGTGTCGACGTGCAGCCATTATAAACTTCTCACGAGGGCTCAAATCTTGTTCCTGCTGTCTTGTCTTAGACAATTCCCTTCACTGCACCCTCTTAAAGATATGGACGGCAGCACTCGCACCAGTGGCTCCGAAGTTATGTGTAAGTGCAATTTCTGCATCCCCAATGGTTCTTTGCTCAGCTTTACCAGTAAGTTGTTCGAAAACCTCGACGACCTGACCTATGCCTGTTGCGCCGATTGGATGCCCTTTTGATTTTAGTCCACCTGAAGGATTAATGGGAATTTCTCCCTTTCTGGAAGTTGCGCCGTCTCTGACGGCACGAGCTCCGGCTCCTTTCTCAAAGAACCCCAGGTCCTCTATGTCAATAATTTCTGCGATTGTAAAGCAATCATGTACTTCAGCAAAATCGATATCCTTTGGTGTGATGCCGGCCATCTTGTAAGCCTGCGTGGCTGCTGCTATAGTACTTGGGATGGTTGTAATATCATTGCGACCTTGCACTGAAGCCGGCGACGCGCCTCTACCTGATCCAATCACCTCAACGTAAGGCCTACTGCTCTTCTTCGCAAAATCTTCATTACAAAGTATGACTGCTGACGCCCCATCAGAAAATGGACAGCAGTCATACAGCTTTAACGGTGAAGCCACAACAGGTGATTTCAATACATCGTCAATAGTTATTTTTTTCCTGACATGGGCTTTTGGATTCAGAATTCCGTTTTCATGATTTTTTACTGCCACGTGTGCCAGGTCTTCCTCGCTGGCTTTATATTTAGCCATATACAATCTCGCAATTGACGCAAATAATCCCGGGAATGAAGCGCCATTTCCCCCTTCATAAAAGAAATCGGAACAATAAGAGAACAAAGTAGTGCTTTGTATTGTACCGGTATGGGTTATTTTCTCTACACCTAATCCTAAAACGCAATCATAGAATCCAGCGGCTACATTCGCGTATGCTTCTCTAAACATAATAGAACCTGACCCGCATGCCGATTCTATTGTTAACCCTGGCACCTCTGGGACACCAAGGTTACTCATAATGACTGGCGCCATATGGACTTGTCTATCGGACACTCCAAAAACATTTGAAATGTATCCTGCCTGAACATCTTTAGGCGTAATGCCAGCTGAATTAATTGCGTCGATCGACGCATTCAATGCAATTTCGATAATGCCTTCGTTTAACTTACCGTATTTGGTACTACCAGCACCAAGAACATAAACATTATTTGGCATTTATTAGAAACTAACTGATCGAGTTATAAAAAGGTTAGAGTAGATCATAGAATGAGAGAATATTCAACATGACTGCGGTTCTCTATCAATACATTCGCCTTATGTGTTGAACAATGATTCATTTGTATAGCTGCGGTAAATAGAATCGGCTTCACTGCATATAAAAAGCAACAAGATTACATTCATGAGAATGCACTAATGTGATTACGATATACGTCAGTTCGACGACTTTTCAAAAGAGGGAGTACTTTTCGAATGCTATGGACTCTCGATAAATCAATCTCAACAATTTCCAGCCCTTCTTTATTTCCCATGTCCAGTATTACAGTACCAAATGGGTCTATTACCATGCTCCTTCCCGAGAAGACATTGCCCACTTGATCAGGAGCTACCATGTAGAGCCCATTCTCAATAGATCTGGCTTTGAGCAAAGTTTCCCAATGATCCTCCTTCATAAATCCTTGAAACCACGCAGAAGGTGCGACTAATATTTCAGCCCCTTGCAATGCCAAGATCCTAGACATTTCCGGAAAGCGTATGTCATAACAAATCATCAAACCTATAGTTCCAGCCGAGGTGTGGTTAGGTTCTTCAATACTATCTCCAGCCATGAGTTTAAGAGATTCTTTGAATCCTAGTGCATCATATAGGTGCACTTTTCGATAAAGTGAAATTATTTTTCCTTTACTGTTTATCAACATTGCCGTATCGTATACACGGCTTCCAGAAAGTATCTCGCTTTTTTCATACATTGTTGCTACAATGTCGATATTACACCTCCTTGCTGTGCTGCATAATTCCAAGATAAATTTGCCGTTTTTCGCTGACTCGGCATTCTCTGCCAATTGTTTCGAAGATTGCCTAGCCGATGAAAACGCCATTTGAAATTCAGGAAAGCATATCAAACGTGCCTTTCTTTCTGCCGCATCTTCGACAAAATCTAGCGAAATCCTTAGATTTTCTTCCTTGTTCGCCGATGACTTCATTTGCACGATTGCGATACGGTGCGACCTTCCCATAATCTACCATTCGATCCCGGAATTAAAAGCGTGTCGGTCTAGGCGGCTTACCCATGACAAATCATGCCAACCGGATACCAAAAATTGAATGATTTAATCATCAAGTGGTTTGTACACCATGCTTTATTGGTGGTATTGATAGCATTAATGCAAATTCGTGTTTTGCGCTTTTTCTAGTAGCGCATAAACTCCGCCAACTGCATAAGCTAAGGCTATCAAAAGTCGAGATAAAAAAACAGCAAGATCATGCGTTGAAACAAATAGAGTCATATCGATCCATATTGAAATAGGAATCGAAGCAAAAGAAAGCAAACCGACTATCATTTGTTCACCGTTGTCAAGACCATTGTATCTTTTCATCAACAGGTATGTAGAAAAATTCCCTAAGCCTATGCCGACAAGGATCAGGTACTGATTTATGGATGGAAATACCCCTATCAAAGCGAAGGGAGCAGCCCAACATAGCCCATTTATGGCCTTTGCACTAGTAGGCCATTCCATACTATTTTTCATTCGAGTACGTACCGAAACAATTACTCTACGAAATTTCCGAAAATTTGCCCCAAATGTTATTCCGAAACTTGCCAGCCAGATTAGGGCGATAACGCCTACCGGGGCGTTATATTTGGCTGCGACTTCACTAAGAACCGTGCCAATGACTATCGCGACCGATATGGCAATAAAAAGTAGTCCAAAAGCCCTTTTCGCTTCTAGCACTTGCGAATCTTTTTGCACGAACGAGGACATTCGATAATTATAATTTATGAATGTTTACATTCAAGTTGCATCAACCACTTCAAGTGCAGTGTCCTGAAATTTGACAAGTCCTCCAACGAAAAAATCATAGTCTCCCTCGGATCATATTCCTTCTTGTCGAATCTTTCGGATCTTTTTATGTATCATGAGCAAAATAACCAATGTCAACGAAATCTGAACTTATCTACGTCCTATTTCTGTTTGTTCCCAGTTATCTAGTTATATGGTGAAGGCCGTGTAATTAATGTGAACATGGTTCGGAACTGGAGAAATGTTTATCCTGCTATATCACGCAAGGGCGGGGTCGATTGGAGATTACCTTCTGAATAAAACCAGCGGAGACATCGATGTTCAGGTTGAAGAAAAATACAAGTGCCTTAAAGCGATCATGTATGTTTCCTTAGCTCAATTGCAGCCCACTCTCTCTTACGAAAAACATCAGCACCAGGATCATGAAGAGTTGTATTATATTATCAACGGGAAGGGCAAGATCAAAATAGGGACGGAAGAAAGTCAGTTTGGCGGATTCATTGATATGAATTCCAAATAGGAAAAATTCACAAAAATTCGCGTAGTTTTACTCTGAAGGAAATTGAGTTCAAGCTTTATGTTTTGAAAGTTTTTTCGCCATTATCCAGTCTACAAAATAAAACAAATAAGCTCTTTCATGTATTTTTATAATCCAGGGTATATGGGATTCTGT
>JBPYDU010000048.1:0-3007 GCA_051985995.1 Candidatus Nitrosopolaris sp. | reverse complement strand
TCCACACGATTTACTGTTTATTTCTGACGCCGTGAAGGAAGTCAGAGCCGCATCTGACGCAGGAATGCAAGCGATTATCTGTGACCGCGATGTCCAAGCTCCTAAGTCAGAAGAAGCAAAGACCGTCATCTACAGCTTCGACGAAGTCTTTCCCGGGTAGTCGCGGTCATAGCTCTGGATATACAGCTCACTCGCTCAGAGTTCTGAATATACAGCAGGCTCACTATGAAATTGAATTCGAATTCCATTGTGTCCATTTGTGGGATTTATCGCAATGTGCCGTTGAAGCGGGAGGAGATTATGGACCATATCTATCAAATTTCAAGTTTCCAGCAGGGACCATCGTACGAATTGGGATACCCTACGATACCGAAATTAACGCCAGCGCAGCAGTCGCATAGCAGCGCGCTTGCATGGTACATACATACACACACTTCATCAGATGGTTGTGTCCCTTCCATTTAACCGTGTGTCTATCTTTGTTGTTGTAATTGTTGTTGTTGTGCGGCCATATAGCCCGAACAGTAGTCATTTACTTGTGTTGTAGTGCCTTTTAGTAAGGTGCTACTACAACTGACTCCTTTATTGACGAGACCGGCAGAGTAACCTGAACTATAACAAGACGGATGCCCTGGTAGGTCGCAATTAAGAGTGGTTTGTGAGAATGCTGTTTGCGTGTATAAAATCGGAATAACTCCTACGAGCGTCAGCATAATCACAACTCGCGGCGCTTTGAATATGGAAACAAAAAGCTTCTTATTCAGAAATCTTTCTGATATCGTGTCTGTTCCCAATACATCGACTATTCTCGATACTTTTGACATAGTTTTCATTGTTAAAATCCTCTAAAAAAACTTGTGTATTGCTACCCTTGTCTTCCAGCTGACGTATATCTAAGTCAAGCTCACAACTCTACGGCGAGTATGAGCGCTGGATTATGGGCATGAACAGCGGCTGTCATCCTGTCAGGGGGCACTTCGTCCTCGAAGCCGAGCCGGCGAATCCCATCGAACCGATGTTCGCTGCCCTCAAGCTGAGCTTTGACGGTGGCAGAACTCCCGTTGGCCCGATAATGGTTCTCAATTGTCCACCGACGCGAAGGATCTTCACATCTTCGACTTTGCGAGCAACTTCCCTAAGGAGTTGCAAGAACACGTCCTTGCTCACTTGGGCGAATGAGCCTACTAAACCTACCTAGTAAACTATAGCCGATTATAGCTATTGATATAGAGAAAAAGCTAAATAACGAAAACAACCGAACCCTTCTACATGCGGGGACAGAATCCCACCGAGCCCGCGACGATATCAGTGCTTTTAGGTGGGTTTCAACATAAAAAAGGTGAAACACAAGACTTGGAAGAAGAACGATCAGAATTAGATCCTTGGTCATTGTATATTTATGCCATGAAGGCACCAATGACCAGGGATAGATACAAGACCAGGTTAGCAAAATTTCTGGACTTTATAGAGATAGAAAACGGCAGTAAATCTTTAGAAGATAAAGCGAGGATGTTCGCCAAAAAGAGCAAGTGTGATTTCAACTGGGCATTTGCAAACCTATTGAAATTTATTCAGTATTAGAAAGATCGAGTCGACAAGAAGGAAATAACTGGTGCTACAGTCAGAAACTATGTGAAGAGCATCAAGTTGTTTTGTGAAATGGCAGACATACCAATCCAGTGGAAGAAAATAACGCGAGGACTTCCCAAAGGCAAGAAATATGCTGACGATAGAATTCCAACAATTCAAGAGATCAAAAAGGTTGTTGAATATCCTGATAGAAGGATCAAATCTCTTGTTTACACAATGGCATCTTCCGGGATACGCATAGGTGCATGGGACTATCTGCAATGGGGTCATATTCGGCCTGTTAAAAAAGATGATGAAATAGTAGCTGCCAAACTAATTGTCTATGCTGGAGAGGACGAAGAATATTTTAGTTTCATATCAGGTGAGGCATGGCTTGCATTAAATGGTTGGATGGACTATAGAAGATCATCTGGGGAATCGATAACTGACAACAGCTGGGTTATGCGAGATTTATGGGATACCAGAGTGGCACAAGGAAGAGGTCTCGTTACTAAACCAAAGAAACTAACCTCTCTCGGGATAAAGAGGTTGATGGAAAGAGCAATCTGGGCGCAAGGATTAAGAAAAAAGCTTGAACCTGGAAAGAAGCGCCACCCTTATCAAGCAAATCACTCACTGCGGAAATGGTTCAAAACCCGCTGTGAAATTGCGGGCATGAAACCTATCAATATTGAAAAATTAATGAACCATTCTACAGGTATATCTAACTCGTATTACCGCGCAACTGAACAGGAGCTTTTAGAAGACTACTTGAAGGCTGCAGAAATGCTAAGTATTGACAATGATAAACTCAGCCTGCAGAAACAAGTTGTGGAATTAACAGAAAAGAGTAGAGAAGAAAATTATGTCATAAGAGGAAAGTTATCTGAAAAAGATGAAGAAATCCGCTCAATGAAGGAAGAGCTTACCTCTATGAGATCTCAAATGGACGATGTCTTAGAAGTACTGAAAATAGCAAAATCAAAGAACGGTATGGTTGGAAAGGACAGAACAATGCTTGATGAAAACCGCCGAGTGACATTTGGATACGTAGACAATAATAATCAGATCGTGGAAGTGAAAATTCCGCTTGATGGAGTTGAAGTAGAGGAGGTACAGGACTGATGTGGGATCTGAAATTACTTGACGCTGTAAAGTCAAATGTCATTAAATAGATCACCATCATCTCCATCTTCCAAGATTCCTATTGTAAGTTTGAGTCTAGAAGCTATCACCAATTCGTAATATCTTACCTATACAAAGCTTTATTGACCTAAAATATTAGCAAAGTAAGTAGAGGCTTCGGCAGAGGCTTCGGCGGTTGGTGGTAAAACACTCCACTCTACTTTTTTTATTTATTTATTTTGAGTAAAATGTAAAGTTTTCTACGTTTGAATAGAATTATTATTAGTATCATTGACTTCAGAACAGTCCCCTC
>JBPYDU010000047.1:0-4748 GCA_051985995.1 Candidatus Nitrosopolaris sp. | reverse complement strand
TGGTCCCCATACTTTTATTCCTTGGAACGAGCCAACCACCTGCCTCTTTGATTTGAATTCAGGATCTATAGGACCTTCAGCTTTAGAATAATTAGTCCCGGTGCCACTAAGTGATATAGTGGTATTAGCTCCTCCTGCTGCGGCGGGGGCTTTCGGTGCTGCGGCTATCGTTGGCTGCTCTAATTTGGGTGAACCAGGTGGGCCTGCAGCTGGAGGCAGAGCGGCTCCGCTTCTGACTTTAGGTTTCTGTGCCAAAGGAGTCAGTTCCTCTAACCTCTTTATAGCACGTTCGAGAGAAAGCTTTTCGGCTTTCTGATAATGGGCAACTAATTTATCTCCGATTTTTGTATTTCTTATAATAGTGTCAATAACCATCTTAGCATTATTATCTGCCTTCTGTCTGTAGCTTTTAACCCAGTAACAGTCGCCAAAAAACTCTAAAGGTTTGATCTGATAAATTAAATCAACTACTTCGCCGGTCACTATCTCTACTGTGACATTCAAATCGGCAGATAATGTTTCCCCTGTCAAATCATCTAGACCTTTTTCTGTCCACTTATACGTTGCATATATCCTATCAGCGTAGGCATCCATTTTGAAACCAGAACTTTTCAAATCATTGCTAATACTGGAAATATCGGACCAGTCTGTAACCTCGACTGGCATCCTAAAAATACCCAATCTGGAAGCGTGTAAAGGATAGACGCCCCTTTTTGCAATTTCAGATAACATTATCCATACTCGATCCTTTAGCAGAGCGGACATCAAAATAACTCAAGTTAAAAGGGCTAAAAGGCTTTCTATTAAAAATCGTCGTCAGGACAAGTCATTTCTTGTATCGCTTTATAGCTAGCTTCCATCTCCTCTGCTATTTTCGTGACGTCCTCTAATTGATATTTTGACTTCGGAAAATACCACCTAATTCCTATCTTATGGCCAATACCATTCACATCGTGAATCGTTCCTTTGTCCGCATCTACATTGTACTTCTCATCATTATTCCGCTCCCTTACTTCCAAACCTCTTTTCGTTTTATCTTCTAATACATGATTCAGGTCACCGTCATCGTAGATAAAATAAAATTTGCCCTTTCTTAGAGGAGCCCTATCTTCTAGCATAGGTTTGTCTTCGTCGGTCTCACTTATTTTTCTATTGGGTTGCCAATCATATTCCCCCATTCAGTCCACGATCCATCATAGTTTCGTACCGAAGGATATCCAAGAAGGTATTTTAGGACGAACCAGGTATGTGATGATCTTTCGCCTATCCTGCAATATGCAATGACCTCCATATCTGAAGTTATTCCTTTTCCATGATATAGTGACCTCAACTCTTCAACGCTTTTGAAAGTTCCATCTGCCTCTTTGATCGCTTGAGCCCATGGAACGTTTTTTGCTCCGGGGATATGGCCGCCTCGTTGTGCATGTTCCATAGGATATTCTGGGGGAGCTGTAATTTCCCCAGTAAACTCTTTTGGTGAGCGAACATCTACCAAGACAGTTTCGGCCTTTTCCATTGCTCGCTTTACATCAGGCAGATAAGCACGTATGCCTTCATCGGGCGGTTGCGAAACGTACTTACTTTGCATTGAGGAAGGATCTTGTCTTGTGTATTCTCTTTTTTCCATTTCCCACTTCTTCCTACCTCCATTCATAATTTTGATTTTTTTGTGCCCGTAATACCGAAAAACCCAGAATGCAAACGCTGCAAACCAGTTATTGAAATCTCCGTATAATATAAGTTCGGTCTCAGGAGTTGCTCCCACTTTCGACATAAGAGCCTCAAACTGCTGCTTATTGATTATATCCCGGCGATCCGCATCGTTGATATCTTTTTTCCACCAAACCAAATATGCTCCGGGTAGATGCCCCTGTCTATATGCATTTTCAGGATCGTAATCAACTTCAAGGATTCGAATATTCGCACTTTTTCCAGAAAGATTGTCTGCAACCCAGTCAGTTTCACATAAAACTTCTGGATGAGAGTAAGAGGTGATATTTGACATAACACTACTACCTTTCTCTAGTACTTAAAATATTTTGTCAATGTGGTATTCTGCTGATTCACTTTTCGTTTTGCAAAAAGCCGTGATAACTATTTGGTTCTGTTTTACTAAAAAATCTAAAGAACAGGTTTCAGAGAGGGGGAATTAGCTTCACAATTGAAGCTAGGTCTGTAATGGGAAAATTGTAATAATGAATTAGCCAAAAGTTTTTACCTGAACTGGTGAATCCGCAATTACCGCTAATGATTGTCGAGAGCATTTTTAGGAGTGAATATGTCAGACTCAAATCATAGCAATAATTGCTACAATTTTTTCTAGCACTCACTGTAAAGCATTTCAAATATATCATGAGTTATCTAAGTGAATTGTGAACCACAGGACTTTAGCGATGGTTATTGCCTTAGCGGCTGCATTAGTGACAGGAGCGTCGTTAGCGATTCCTTTACAAGATGCAAAAGCAAGTAGCGACCATCATAAAAAACATGGCAACAGCATAAATATCAAAAACAACGACAACCAAGCCAATGCGTGTACCGGCGACATGGCGTACTGCGTGAACCTTCTTACAAATGTAGACTGTATACACGCGACCTGTATCATAGGACCTATGTCCCCATGGATCTTGGCGCCGACCGTCTTAACGCCGACAGGATAATGGCGTTAAGTATAGTGATCTAGACCTTCCAAATCCTCTGGTCTCGAGGAAGAATTAGGATCCTTATCTCCCCTTTTTTATTACTTCCACCAAAATCCAGCGAAACAGAAATCAATCTAGACGTGATTTACATTTTCTGAACATATTCTTCATTAAGTTGGGCCTGGACTGCTGTTTAAGTCAAGCCTAGAAAGATTTGAAAACTATATGAAAGCATTAATATAAAGATCTTAACAATGCTCAGTAAGGTTTTTATAGTATATATTTCTATATGATTATACTGTGACATCAAGATCTGTGAGTTACTCAAAGTGCCTTAGAGCCCTCCTAATTGAAGCAGGGAGAGCTACAGATTGAGGCTTCCAGGTTGGATATGCCCAACATGTGAAAAGCCATTTCCAAGAAGATGGAATGCAGAACGCCATCTTTATACCCAACATCCAGACGAATCGACCCAAATCATTAGCATGGTTGACTATCTAGTAGGCAGGCTGTCAGGGGTTTATATGGCGAGCTCTCGATTGGGAGCACCACGGCCAGACCTTGCTCAATTTAAACCAAGTACCAACAATTTCGAATTTCTGCAGGAGGAAACGCCGTATCCGGCGGAGTATACAAAACAACGACCAGTTCAGACGACGAAGGGGGTGACACACTTACAGGATGTTCTTCGTATTTTTGAACCTCACGAAAAATACAAACAAGGTGAAGGCTTGACGCAGAGCATGACAAGGGAATTTAGTTTAGAACTCGCTCGACAGGCAGCACGAAATCTTTTGTACGAGAGACAACCAACAGTCTCTTCATTCCATGAACAGCAAAGACCAACTCACTTTTCCTCCTCCAATTTTTTAATTCCAACTGGAAATGAGAGCGAAATATTTGGTTTTAGAGGTCATGTGTGTTCAAAATGTTTAATGATCGAACACCTTGCTGTATCTTATTCTATTGATAGCCACACCGGCGCAAGAGTCGAAGTGAAACACCTCTGTAGGCCAAACTTATTAGCCTATAATCACAATCTGGACGATAACGTTCGAACTTCAAGCGTTGAGCTTATGCATAACACACTCCCAAGTTATCTCAAGAAAGTAGTTAACTTATGGACTGGTGAAAAGGTAACACTTCTAGCTCTCGAACTACCTGGCGAAGGTCCACCAACATCAGAGCCAACAGCAAACGATCAGATTAGAATTCCCTATCCAAGAAATCGCAAGATATTAATAACATTTAATAGGTCGGTGGAAAAACAAGTTGAAATAAATCCTGGTCATCGTGGCACCAGGAATCCAAATCACTGGTCCTCTAGGGTAGTACGGCATGGGCGTACGGCCTTAACCCAGCATGAATTAGAAGAGTTCTTGAAGCTGCAAAACGCAACATTTGGAATATACAAGATAGATGTCGATAACAAGGATAATTGCAACGATTTCCGTGACAAATCGGCAGCCCAACAAAAACAGGGATGGACGCAGAAACGTAATACTCGTTGTTACTTCATGTATATAAGCAAGGTACCTGAGACCTAGAAATAACCGATCGTTCTTGACACCCAAAAAATTGTAACTCAATGATAGTTTAGTAACGAGTACTTCTCCCTTTGTTCAGTTGAATCTAGTCAATATAAATTAAACAGAGGACCTCCAGATTGCATTAAAGTATATTACGGAAGGAATCCAATAAAGTCCTAACTAAAACATCTTCAAGATTGGATGTCAACTAATTGCAAACCTTAGACGGATGTACAACCAGCTAAACTTTTCCCGCCCTCACCGAAACGGCGATCATATACATATAGTCTAGCAACAAGAATAGTATTATTGGTGATTTAAGTACGAAGAATTTATTACAAATGATTGATAAGGATAGGTTATATCACAATGGCTCATGGTGATAATCTAAAGATACTAGAGTCCTATACTAGGGATGTGGGTCGTGGAGTAGCTCGTATTGACTATGAATCTATGGATTCTTTAAGCGCATCTACCGGTGATGTTATTGAAATTAGAGGCAAACGTAGAACGGTTGCCAAATGTTTACCACTTTACCCTTCAGATGAAGGGAAGGGAATAGTTAGAGTTGATGGTC
>JBPYDU010000046.1:0-31639 GCA_051985995.1 Candidatus Nitrosopolaris sp. | reverse complement strand
CGTGTATGTAATTAACAGGTACGATATGTGGAATATCGTTATCTGAAGTAGCTACCCTGCATACTACATTATCTAAAAGAAATGAAACCTCTCTTTTTGTGAATTTTACCTGTTTAGTACTAACCATGAAATTACCTACACTTATTGAAGCCCTGAAAATAAAAATGTTTGTTAGTGCGGCGTTTTCAAAAAAGCAATTCGTGAATGAAATTCCATATAGTCGAAAAAAATAATATTCATTTGCCTAAAAGTTGGATCAATCGCATCGATTTGAGCCGGTCGTTAGCTCAAGAAAATGATTGTTCAAGTGGTAGTACGTGCATAAACTCCGGGAGCAACAATGCGGATATTCATGTTGCCCAACACCATAGTTATGGCAGTTCCAGTTATAAATTGAGATCTTTTTATAATCTTAAGCGATCCTTTTTTGTTTTTATAATCTTAAGAAAACATCTAGTTTTGTGGCACAGAATACAAATCCTTCTTACAAATAGCCTTCCTTTCTCTCTTTGATGACAAATTTACAAACCAGGTCACCTTTGGCAGCTCTATGTGTTGTTTCTATATCAGCTCCAAGAAGGTTTTCAAATAATTCTGTTTCAGTAGAACACGCTTCCCAATGCTTTTCAGCTATATTTAAAATTGGACAATTGTATTCTAAAAGGATATGTTTTCCATAGCTCTTTGGGTCCCTCCTCGATTCAGCCATGTACCCTTCCTCATCTCTAATATTGGCTAATTCTTTGACTTTTTTATCAAATTCCAAGTTCCGTAGACGCCTATAATATTGATCGAAAAGTTCACTCTGACGTTCACGTAGAACCTTTTCAACTGCTGCTTTGCCCATATTTCTTTCAATAAAATCAAGAGCATGGGTTGCGATTGCACTGTATGATTTTGGGAAAATGGTTTTGCTTTGACTCGTCAGTTGATACATCATCCTTGGCCTGCCAACATGTCCAGTTGTTTCTACAGACATTACCAAACCTCTCTCTTGTAAAAGTGCAAGATGTTTATGAACAGCCATTCGAGATATTTTCATAGCTTGAGCTAGTTCTTCTAGCCCTGCATGTTGCATAACCTTAAGATAATACAGTAGCTTCTTCTTTGGCTCACTAAATCCATCAGCAATATTTCCGAAATTTTTCGAAATACCCAATATATTATATTATTACATAAGGATCAACTCATTCATAAACCATTTGGTTAATAAATTTTAAATCTATGTAAAGCGCGAAAATTAATTTATTTACTTATGCGATTTATCTGTTGGGGAGGGGTTAACTGTTTTTTACAATATAATTCTGTTTAGTAGTCACTTCAGAATTCTCATACCACTCAAAATGATTTTCTTCTTTGACATTC
The DNA here is from genome assembly GCA_051985995.1 of Candidatus Nitrosopolaris sp. Lineage (GTDB taxonomy): Archaea > Thermoproteota > Nitrososphaeria > Nitrososphaerales > Nitrososphaeraceae > Nitrosopolaris. The sequence goes on along the minus strand of JBPYDU010000046.1, from coordinate 30,274 downwards.
TGAGCAGGAACTACTAGCCCTCGTACTCGTCAATATCTCTATCTGACTGTTCGTCTTCTCCATCTGGGAAGCTGCTTCCGGTTGCGGGTACACTGTTATCTTAACCAGGTTCAGTGGTGCTAGTTTCATCCTCAGTGCTATTTGTCCCAGTATTGCCTGTAGGACTTTTTAGATGAGCACACTGAATCGCTTGAGACTGAACTTGGTTGCCTTCTCTGTTACTCTGTCCTGAAACTTCGACATTAATATGGCTGGAACCACTGTTTGCACTTTCTGGACTTAATTGTGCGAATGCCGACCAAACATGTGTTCTACTAGAAGCAGAACAACACGGTATAACGCTATAATCCATTGTTGTACCCGTCATACTAGTACTATATATACCTAAGCGTTAAACAATACCGTTGAGCTCATTGCCTTACTACTATCCTTAAATATATGTCGATTAATCTACTGTTATAAGATGGCTAAAAATGAGAATATTGAAGTTGCAAAAGTAGATGAAATTCCTGTTGGAAAGATGAAACATGTTGAAGTTGACGGAAAGGAAATTTTGGTTGCTAACATAGATGGCAAATTCTACGCTATGGATGACAGGTGTGGTCATATGAATGCCCTTCTTTCAATGGGCAATTTGACAGGAAACACAGTAACCTGCCCTTTTCATGGTTCAAAATTTGATGCGATCACAGGAAAGAAGCTTACAGAACCAGTTTTGACTCCGCCTCAAGGGATGGAACCGTTACCACAAACTTGGCAAAAATTTTTCGAACATGTGGGTCGACTTATGGCTCACATCAAGACATACGATCAAACAACTTATGAAACTACAATCGATGGGAATGGAATCAAAATCAAAATCTAGTAGCGTAGCATTGCGAAGTTCGAACTATTGGCCGAATTTCCTAATTTTGATAAATGCCCAAATTTGGATGTGGGTGCACCATGTCAAAGGCTGCAAAGGTAGGCTATAATTTATGGATTGATATATCCTGCCCTTGAATTATATGGCTAGCGTAAAAGTGTCGCCGTTTTCGGATTAAACAAAATCATCAAAACTACTGCTCGAAGGATTATTTTTCTGATGCATATTTTTTATTGTAGTTTGTCGCCCGAGTTCGGTACGCAATTATATTGACTGTATGCGTTTCCTAATTTCTAAACTCTGAGACTAGTTATCTCAGTTCCTAATACTGGAGGTTAAAAGTTCGCGTGTTTGGAATTGATAGTTGGTCAAGATGACAATATTTTGTAATCGCCTACTTCACCTACCAACGAAGTAGCGTTATGGATTATCGTACTTTAATTAGTCTTATTACTATCCAATTGCTTGCACGGAATGGGAACATATGTAAGAATTCGTTCTGAATTTTGTCTATCATTGTCATAATCAACAAATCGTTCAATCTGAGATCCCGAATACAATCTGGCACTACATGTGCCGGTTTATATTATAGTGCCTTGTGATGTATTCATTTGAGGAACAAAGAAAAAATGATCGTTTTTCTCAGAACAATATTGACATTAGTATTGGTACTAGTACTAATACTAATATTAGCAGCAGCGATTAATCCTGCCTACGCGATTACTTTGACCACATCGTCTGGTCCCCACGTTCTTCGTTACGTAGCCTTAGGAATAGGTGCCGCGGTTATCATTGCAGCAGGGTTAATACTATATAGGAAAAGGAGCCGTAACATTTCCACCTGAGACCTGTTCTTGGCGAGTTAAAGTTAAGTTAAAGAATAGGAATGGGAGTACGAAGGAGCTGAAATTTTGCTTGTACATTTGATTGATCCATTGGCGCGAAAGGATGTGGTGAATCTGATTTAGATGCAAGATCGATAATTGATTATACAAAGATAAACAATATGGGAGATAATCGTGATTGGTACTAAGGGTATGCGCCACACAGTTAGTCTACACAAGATGCCTCGATTATGTCAAAATTGAACGGTATACATATTTTAGTACGCGTTGATATGAAACCAGCAGGATTCGATAAAGGGACCGAGCGTCAGCTGTGATAAGGTGTATTTCTGTAGGACGGTTTGCAGTATTTCTCAAACTTTCGTCTTTTGTCCGATGCCCGGCATAGTCGAATTCACCTCGAAGTTCGCGAAAGGTTAGCGTCGTTCGGATCTGTACATAACCTGCGCACGACGACTATACTTTTTAGGATCCAATAAAGCCCTTTAGCAGCACAAGAATTATTGACTTGGATATATATACTACTGAGAGCTAGTATATTTACAGAAACCAATGAAGATAGTTTCTGTGAATGTATCTCTTCCACGTGAGGTACTATTTAACGGCCAAATTGTTAAAACAGGGATTTTCAAAGAACCTGTTCAAGGTCGTATTAATCTTCACAAACTTAACCTTGATGGTGATAAACAAGCAGATTTGACAGTTCATGGCGGAATAGACAAGGCCGTTTACTCATATCCAGCGGAACATTATGATTACTGGCGACAGGTCTTACCTAATACAAGAATGTCATGGGGCATGTTTGGAGAAAATTTCACTACCGAGGGGTTAATGGAAGATGCCGTTAATATCGGAGACAAATTCAAAATTGGTTCTGCGAAAGTTGTGGCGACGCAACCTCGAATGCCCTGCTATAAGCTGGGAGTCAAATTCGGGCGAATGGATATTATCAGACAGTTTTTAGCTAGTGGACGTCCTGGAGTCTATTTTAGAGTATTGCAGGAAGGTAAAGTTGGAGCCGGTGATGCGATACAACTTATCGCTAGAAATACGAACAATATCACAGTCAAAGACATAGTAAGCTTGTATACTAGTGACAAGAAAAGTATCGAGATGACTCAACGAGCAGCAAGAATTAAAGACCTGCCTGCAGGATGGAGAATACATTTCCGTGATCAGCTAAAGGAATTTCTGAAGTAGGTAAATCTTATAGGGGGCCACGGAGGATTTGCAAAATAAACTGGTTGATGGGTTCGGTAGGATTGCCAAAAAGTTAAGGATCTCAATTACAGACAGATGCAACATGCGGTGTGTATATTGTATGCCAAGTGGCAATGCCGAGTGGTTTGAACAAAACAATATTTTAACGTATGATGAAATAGTCAGACTTGCTTTTATTGTAGCTAAGCTAGGAATCCAGAAGATAAGGATAACAGGTGGTGAACCACTTGTTAGACCTAAAGTAGAAGATCTAATTTGGACCCTATCAAATATCGATGAAATTAAGGCTATGAGTATGACTACGAATGGTCTGTTACTTAGAGATAAAGCGATGAAGATGAGAGATGCGGGTCTCTCAAGCGTAAATGTGAGTTTAGACACATTCAAAGAAGATAGGTTCAAGGCGATTAATGGGGTGCGGGGACTTGACAAAGTAATGAATGGCCTGCGAGCAGCTGATGATGCCGGGTTGAAAATAAAGGTAAACACAGTCATAATGAGAGGCTGGAACGATGACGAAATTGCGGATTTTGCCCGATTTGCCAGATCCACAGGCTATACTGTGCGGTTCATAGAATTCATGCCGTTAGACGGATCCGGCTTATGGGAACCAAATCTGGTTGTTACAAAGAATGAAACCATTCACAGAATAAGAAAAGATGTAAACGATCTTGAACGGGTAGCGGACAACGATAATAATAGTTCTGAACCTGCAACGCTTTATTCTTTTACCGATGGAATAGGGACTGTTGGATTTATTCCGTCAATATCAGAGCCATTTTGCGGGAATTGTGATCGGCTAAGACTAAGTTCTGATGGTAGGTTACTTACGTGTCTTTATGAAAATCCTGGTTATGATCTTAGAAGCATGTTACGGACTAACAGGTCAGAAGATGAGATCGCTGAATATATTCTCCAGAGTATGAAGAAAAAACCCGAAGGAATAATAAAGATGATAAGGACAAAGTCACTCAGGCCAACGCTAAACTCTATGCACAGAATAGGTGGCTAGTGATTAGGAAAATGAAATTCACAAAAAGTATCGCAAACTCACAAAACAAAATTTTGCGTCCGGCAATCTTTGGCTGATTCTATAAAGGAGGATTATGCCTTAGGATTTGAATTGGTGGTTTGTTAAATTTAGAACTCATAATCGAAACAAAGATTTAATACTTTGAGTGCTTATGAGAAAGGGGGAAATCTGAATAACGAAAGCCTTTGACTTAATGACCACTAATGTGGTGGCCGCCAGAGAGAGCACTACGGGTACTGAAATAAGTACTAGACTTCTCATTGGAGAATTTAACGGCGTCCCTGTTATCGACAATAATATTAGAGTTACAGGAATAGTCACCGCAGCAGATATCTTGCGGGCAGTACGGCAAGGCAAGAACCTTGATAGCCTTTACGCTACGGATATAATGACAAGAAACCCGGCTGTAGTAAAACGCGATACTGAGATAGACGAGATAATTGATGTTATGCTACAAAAGGTTATTGTCCTTGTACCTGTCGTAGATGAAGAGAATAGGTTGATTGGAGTTGTGGCGAGGCTCGATATCTTGAGAGAAAAGCTAAATGAGAAATTTGTCACTATTGGGGAAAGAAGCGGCCTCTCTAAGACATGACTTACGCCTTTTGGGTCTCACTATCTCTTCAGCACGAGTCCGACCCGTCTGTACCTAGAAACGCCAAAGTATATTCTGTGAATGAGCTGCAGGCTGGATAGTCGTGATCAAATATTAAGTGGGCAAACAGCCCGAGGTTTCTTTATCGAATAATCCCCTGATTCGAATCACCCTCCTTGGTATCATGAGCCAGCTCAGGGTTTGGCCTTTCCCCTTTAGCATGATAAGGATTGACAGACAAGCCACTGGGCTCGATGCCTTAGTGTTGGAAAAGCACGATGAAATAATGTCTATAAAGCATGCTCTCGCCCGCACACTAGAGACAGGCAGAATCTAATTTCCAAGAATAGTTAATAGGAATGCTTTTCCTTGGTTCTTTCTACAGCGTTCATTGTTTTTGTTTTTTCCATGTTAAGTTCATCCTTACTAATACCGCTAGCCAAGATTATTATCTTGTCATTTTCTCCAGTAAAAATAGCTGCATGGGTAGAATTTTTCAAAGTTTGTAGTACCGCGTCATCTTCAACCCGGAATACTTTTAGCCCTAACGGAATTACGACGCCGTAATCATCGATATCTAAAATAGTCACATTGACGAGGCGCTTAATTACACATTCGACCTTTACGAACAAATCCAATAGATCAAAGTGAACGCCGATAATTACGCGTTTCCAATAACAGCCAGCTCGTACTTCTTTACAAATATGCCCGCTCTCGTATTTGCACTGCTAGAGATAGAGCCAATCCTCCTATCGTGCGGCAAGAACAAATTGCGTCGCATGATACGGAGGTTCACTATCTTTTAGCTGATATGTGTTGGTTAATCTATATTAATAGGTGTAAATATTAAATGTTTCTATCAGTGCTGGAATCATTTGGTAATATCTTATAAAGAATTCTTCAGTTTACTGTAATAAATATATAAGGTATCGATAAAAATATAGACGAATGCTAGCGTAGGTCGGTTACCCCGTTCCTTGTAATTGTGTAGTATGCCTCGTGTTTTTTGGAAGGTTGCAATAGGATTGCCTTGAAGACAGATTTATCCGGATTTACAGCTTTTAATACCAATTTCATGTGTGCATAAATGGAAACTGAAGTTCCCATAAGCTCTCGTTGGTGATCGGATTGTTGCCTCTTTTCTTGAATTCCAGCAGTCGCAATAGTACGAACCATATTTGTTATTAGCATTGCGCAGCGGAGTTTAATAGCAGCTAATGACAATTCATGAAGATGTTTCATCAGAGCTAGGTGCCTTGAAGCACCTCGATACTCGATGGTGAATAAAGATGCAACCCCGTCTATTATTAACAGACGAGGATTGATATTGGCAAGTCTATTGATAGTGTTTACTTGATCAGTCGATGAAAAAGATCTCACAACCAGAATATTTTCAAGTATGTCATTCTTCGTTTTTCCGATTTTAGCAATCTCCCTGATTCTTTCGGGCCGGAAAGTTCCTCCGGTATCGATAAAGACGATGCCTACCTGCTGACTATTTTCAAAATATTCCGCACTTCGAGCGCAGATAGTAAAACACAACTGCGACTTGCCTGTACCGCTTTCGCCATAAATGTCTGTAACCATCCCATAGTGAATACCGCCGCCAAGGAGATTATCAATTTCCTTAGATCCAGTTGGTAAAACGCTTGGCATCAGTTATTCAATGTATACGACTAAAATAAACTTCACGAAAAGAAGGGAACCTTTTTATTGTAGCCATGTTCCTCTGATTTCCAAAGTGATCAGTTGGATTTGTCGTCTTCACCTTCAACCCACCAACCAAAACGACCGTTATCTACTTTGCAGCGTGCGGTCAATCGAAAGGTTGCAGTGAGATTGAAGAGCGAGATCGAATATCGCGGCAAGATGAGCAACGTTGATTCTTACATGAACCTGATCTTGGTAAATGCTGAAGAGTTCGATGGGGCTGATGTTTTGGCAAACTATGGCAAGGTTGTAATTAGGGGAAATAACGTTCTCTTCATAAAGCTTGAGAAAGAATTTTGACGATATCCAAATGAGATGTGCTACATAGAACTCGAGCTGTAAAAGCAGATTTTTATGGTACGAAGATCACTTTTCACGTCTGAAAGCGTCACGGAAGGACATCCCGATAAAGTTTGTGATCAGATCTCAGATTCGCTTCTAGATGAATTCATAAAACAGGATCCTGATTCTCGGGTTGCAGTCGAAGCCATGACTACTACTGGAATTGCATTTGTTGCCGGGGAAGTAACCTCTAATGGGAGATTTGATCTGCAACAAACAATTCGCAAGACTATAAGGGATATTGGATATGATAAACCAGAATACGGATTTGATTCCGAAACTTGTTCAGTTCTTGTATCGATTCATGAGCAAAGCCCGGATATTTCGATGGGTATCACACCAGGCAACAACAAAGAACAGGGAGCAGGAGATCAAGGTTTGATGTTTGGCTACGCATCAAACGAGACGAGAGAGCTTATGCCTCTGCCTATCTCGATTGCGCATAAATTATCCATGAGACTGTCGCAAGTCAGAAAGAACAGAGAATTGGACTGGGTTAGGCCTGATGGGAAATCGCAGGTTTCGGTAGTGTATGAAGATTGCAAGCCCGTAAGAATCGATACAGTTGTGCTTTCGACTCAGCACTCACCAGATATTCATCTACAACAGTTGAGAGAGGAACTTATTGAAAGGGTGGTAAAGCCGGTTTGTGGTGACTGGGTTGATCCCAAAACAAAATTCCTTGTTAATCCTACCGGTCGATTCGTAATTGGCGGACCCCCAGGTGATACTGGACTAACGGGTCGAAAAGTGATAGCTGATACTTATGGAGGAATGGGCAGGCACGGGGGCGGAGCGTTTTCGGGGAAGGATCCATCCAAAGTAGATAGATCGGCATGTTATTGTGCAAGATACGTAGCAAAAAATGTTGTTGCAGCAGGCTTGGCCGATAGGTGTGAGGTTCAGATCGCTTATGCAATAGGCATTGCAGAACCCGTCTCTGTAATGATAGATACATTTGGCACATTTAAGCTCGCCGAGGACAAGATCGAAGAGCGGGTGAAAAAAAGCTTTGATATGAGACCAGCTGGAATTATCCACACGCTTAATCTTAAAAAGCCAATCTATAGAAAAACGGCTGCATATGGACATTTTGGTAGAGACGAGCCCGGCTTCACATGGGAAATTACAGACAAGGTCTCATTGCTTGCTAACTAGATGCTTTACTGCTGGGAATCTGTTTGTGTAGCGATGAGCAGTTCAGAACCTCGTTCAAGGCGTCACCTACATTTTTACCTACTGCAAATCTACGGTTGAAGAATCGCACAATATTGGATATATCCCTTTTTATTAAATGCTGAGCATTGGGATGGTCCGTAGACACTGCCTGAGGCCAGTCAATAATCCAAGTATCGCGCGGAGCTCCTCCTATGAGAACATTAAATTCACTCAGGTCAGAATGTATGATATGATTCTTATAAGCTATTCCAATGCTTAACAGGATGTTTTGCAATACCATGGTTGGATGCTCAAGGTCTTTTACATTTACAAGCCTAACACCATTTATCCGGTTCATAGCAATGCAGTGCATTGCCCGGTACAAAGCCAGAGGTATGCTGGCACCAGTATTTTTTAAGCGCTGTAACACGTCTACTTCTTTTTTGGCCGCGCTAATGTTGACGAGTAACCAATGATGTATATTGCTCTGTTCCTTTAACGCAAAAGACCTCTTCTTGGTTGCTTCTCTAAAACTTATTCTGCCGATTCTAAAGAACTTAACAGCCCTTTCCTCTTGTCGGTCTGTTATCGCTTCGTACACGTCCGATTCTTTGCCGACACCGATAGGTTTTCCAATACCGCTTATGATATTTTTCTGAGCAAGGATCTTGAGTGCAAAAGTATCAAGTCCTGCACTGAGGATAGTAAAACCGTTTTTATTTCTGTTAATTAGATTCATTTCTTGTAGTCCTTTCAGCCTGTAATCGACTACTTCCCCATGCAATTTCGAGTAGCCCACCAATTGATGTCGGGTAAGAGTTTCATGATGCTTAAGTCCGGAGGCAAAAACTTTAAGAAGCTTGTAGTCTTCAAGTTCCAAATTCTTCACCACGTTGGCAGCAATTTGGACCGATGACAATAGTTGGGATGTATCTGTTTGTCAATATGAATCAAACGTAAAATATTCCATCCATGGGACTAAGATAGCTTGTAAAATGAATGATTCGTGGGTGTCGCGGATACTTTTATTCCGAATATAATAAAAATAATATAAGAAGGATCGGGTTTAAATCAGCAATTGTCATCGTCGCAGATGGCCGAAGTCACTAAGTTAACTAGGAGTGTTGGTTTATCAATAGCAAAAAATTTCGAACACAACAATGACGCAGAAGTTCTCATTTGTTCTAGGTATAGGCATAGAGCGTTAGAGGCGGCGAAGGAAATAACCGGCAAAGTAGTTGGGGCCGAATTAAGTGTAACTAGTATGTCCAAAGCAAAACAGCCATTAGAGGAAATAATAGATGACCGTCAACATATTACCATCGTTGTTAAGAAAACCTGCCATTATTTTGGTTGCAATACTTGGTACAAAATAGATGACGAATTAGAGAGCATAAGAGAAGTGGCCCTCAATGGATCAACGAGGAATCCTAGAAACCATTTTGACACTTTATTATGCTGTAATAATTTCTCTGGTGGTTGACGAAATGCTATTTGGCACAAGTGAAAATGACGAAGACCAATTGAGAGTTGAAAAAAAAACAAAATCGGAAACACAGGTAGGAGTGGATATGGAGTCACAAAAAGATCTCGAGCTAGCCGAAACGGAGCAGGACCTGCCTTTGGAAATCCAGGAAAAAAGGAGAAAAGGCACACTGAGGACGGGTTTTACAACTGGAACCTCAGCGACAGCTGCAACTAAAGCAGCTCTTATCGCGCTGCTCTCCCAGAAGATTGTCAACTATGTTTCGGTGTCGTTGCCTAAGGGGGGTATAATGAACATAAGTATCGTCAATACCACAAAAGAGCCATATTCGGCTACTGCAGCGGTCATCAAAGATGCAGGAGATGACCCAGATGTCACGGACCGAGCCGAAATTTGCTCTACTGTTTCTCTTACTAGCAAGGTCGGAATCATTTCGATTGATGGAGGGAAAGGTGTCGGTAGGGTAACAAAACCGGGCCTGGGGATAGATATCGGCAAGGCAGCAATAAATCCAAGTCCGACAAAAATGATCGAAAGAGCTGTAAGCGAAGTCGCGGCTGAACGGTTGAAGGATCACGGTGTGAAAGTCGTTATTTCTGTCCCTCGTGGTGAAGAAATTGCAAAAAAAACTGATAATCCTAGACTTGGGATAATCGGGGGGATTTCAATACTCGGGACTACCGGGATAGTATACCCTTACTCGACAGCCTCTTTCGCGGCTGCTATCCGCCAGGCTCTGGATGTTGCTCAAGCAATGGGCGATCAGTGGGTCGTATTGACAACTGGGGGTCGAAGCGAGGATTTTGCTAAAGAGCTATTCGGTGATGCTCTTCCAGAGCACTGCTTTGTTCAGATGGGGGACTTTGCTGGTTATTCTATTAGACAATGTGCACTAAAACGAATCCAGAAGGCTACGATTGCAGGTTTTATTGGAAAATTAACGAAAATGTCAATGGGAATCAAGCAGACCCACGTCAGAGGCTCACATGTCGACATGGAGTTCATGGCGCAGGTTGCATCTGAGTGCTATCCGAGAGTATCGATGTCGATTCTAGAGGAAATAAGGAAGGCCAATACTGCTAGACATGTCTCTGAAATAATCACGAGCCATAAAATAACCGGATTCTTTGATTTGATTTGCAAAAAGGTCTACGAACATATGCTTGAATCCTTGAAGGGTGGGGTACAGTTAGAAGTGATTATGTTTGATTTTGATGGAAAAGTATCAGGGCAGTTTCCCCGTGGCGCATCGTAATATCGTGAGATAAATAAATTCAACGAAATAAAATGCTGCAGGCTACTATTTCGTAATATGGATTACATTGCTAATATTATATAAGAAAGACTTTTTATTTTCTACTTCCTGATTGGACTTGGTAATCTTCATGACAGGAAATACAGCTGTGATAGCCATCACAAGGAATGGAATCGATATCGCAAATAGGATAATGGAGAAAATGCCGGAAGTACAAGTTTATGCCCCTATAAAATTTGCTAACTCGTCGATGTACAAGATGAATTGGTTCAAAGAACAAACTGCTCAATTGGTTGCAAATCTCTTCAAAAAAAATGATGCATTAATATGTATATTCTCACTAGGCGCAGTAGTTAGGCTGATTGCACCGTTTCTAGTAGACAAGAAGACAGACCCTGCCGTCATAGTGATCGACGATAAGGCAAATTTTGTTATCAGTGCACTATCAGGCCACCTTGGGGGAGCAAACTCACTCGCACGGTTGGTTTCCACGTTTTTTGACGGCTGCCAGCCGGTAATAACTACCGCTGCAGATGTAAACGAGACTATTGCTGTCGATCTACTGGGAAGAGAGTTTTCTTGGACAATCGACAACTTTGAAAATGTCACCAAAGTCAGCGCCCTAATGGTTAATGAAGAAAACATTGGAGTCTATCAAGAAACAGGCGAAAAGGGTTGGTTGCAGAATAAATCGTTGCCCAGGAATGTAACACTGGTCAGTGAACTGGATGATTTAATGACTCCGCATTTCAAAGGAGCACTAATTATTTCAGACAGGCTAATCGACGACCCGCTTCTTTTAGAAAAATCAGTTGTTTATAGACCAAAGAGCTTAGTTGTAGGAATAGGAATTCATCGGGATACAAGCACCGAAGTTATCGAATATGGGGTGAAGAATACAATAAAAACTCAGGGCTTGAGCTTCAATTCGATAAGAAATATTGCATCGGTTGATCGAGAAGCAGGTGTAAAAGGCTTGCAGGATTTTTCCTCCAGTCACGGAATCCCTGTAGAAGTTTATGACAGAAACAAGCTTGGCAATGTACCAGTGCCAAATCCTTCTGAGATTGTAAAAAAGTTCGAAGGCACCTCAAGTGTTTCAGAGGCCTCATCGATTCTGAGTGCAAAAGGAGATTTGGTAGTGCCAAAGCAAAAATACCCACCAGATCTTACTGTGGCAGTAGCTAGGGTGAGGTTTTAGCAATTTGACAAAAGCACTATTGATCATGGATAGAGGAAGTCGACAACCTGAAGTAAGAGAAGAACTCGAGGATTTATGCACAATTGTTAAAACAAAAGCAGGATGCTATTACACAAATTATTGTTTTTTGGAAGTAGTTCCGCCCTTCATCGAAGAAGGAATCAAAAAATGTCAAGAAAATGGAGCAGATTCCATAACCGATTTTAATGAAGCACTAACAAAATACCCATTCAACAATAGATTTATGACGAGTCACTTGGGTGTAGATCAAAAATTAATTGATCTTCTAATCGAACGCGCTAGGAGCGTCGAGGAAAAAAGATTTGGTTTCAGCTGACCAGCTACCAGAAACGGCTTTCAATAGAGGGATGTCGGAGAGAGCGTTCAATATAGAACAAAAAAGTTTCGAGATAATAGATAGCGAAGTGGTAGACCACGATTATAATCGGTTAGAATGGGATATCGTACGTCGGGTTATACATGCAACAGCAGATTTCGATTTTGTAACTACAGCCAAAGTAATATTTCACCATGACTCCCTAGTTTCAGGCTTTAATGCTATGAGAAACAAATGTACTATTGTCACTGACGTAGATATGGTTCTCTCAGCTTTGAATAAAAAATCGCTCTCGGCTCTAGGCGTTAGAGCCGTTTGCCATATCTCCAATAAAACCTTAGTTGATTTGTCGTATCGATTAAACAAAACTAGATCACAAATGGCGATGCGCCATGCAGCAAACGAAATGAATGGAGGAATAGTACTGATTGGTAACGCACCGACTGCTTTGTTTGAAACGATAATGATGATAAAAGAAGGCGTGACCAAGCCTGCGTTGGTGATAGGAATGCCCGTTGGTTTCGTTTCCGCACCTGAGTCAAAAGAGGAACTTTCCAAGACGGAAATTCCCTTTATCACCAATAGAGGCAGGAAGGGTGGAAGCGCCGTAGCGTCTTCGATAATGAACGCATTAATGCTCCTACTTCAAAAATCTAAAGAAAGGGACAAAGTTGAACACCAAAATCCACGTTGCTCGTAGAATACTTTTTTTATAATATATTAGGAGGGACCGACGGTACTGTCAGGGACATGGCTTCAAAAAAACCTGCGAAAATAGGCGAGATTATAAAGGAAAGACTGGAAACGATTGATGAATCTAATACTGCTCAACAGGCAGCCAAGAAATTGAGAACTAGTGACCTTAGTTCCCTGTTAGTGATCGACACCGGAGGTAAACCCATCGGAATAATAACAGAGCGCGACCTGGTGAGAAAAGTTTGTGCTAAAGAAGAGAGAAGCAGCAAAGTCTTCGTTCAGAACATAATGTCGACTCCCGTTATTACAGTGGATTCGAGCTCTCCATTACGACAAGCAGCAAATATAATGATTCAAAACAAGGTTAGACATTTGCTAGTCGTCGGTGATAGTGGAGCTGACGGAATTGTTAGCACAAGTGACTTTGCCAATTTTTTGAAGCAAAATGTGGATATGGATGAAGTGAATGCAGCTATTATTAAAAGCCTGTTGGAAGAAAAAGAAAATGAATTGGAAGAAGGTATGAATCCTAACTAAACTCCGGCTATAGAAGTCAACAGGTTACTTCGCACCTGGCAATTCGAAGAGACTGATTTTTTCGGAGCAACAAAATTTAACTAGAAGTTCGAGGGAAAACAAGAAAAGATGGTCATTGAAGGAAATAAAAACTGAAATCGAAATAAACGCATCAGCCGAAAAGGTTTGGCAAGTGCTAACGGATTTTGCTCACTTCCATGACTGGAATCCGTTTATCCGTGAAATCATTGGAACTGTCTCGGAGGGCTCAAGGCTGGAGATAAGCATCACCACGTCTAGCGGGAAAAGTAGGACGTATAAGCCGACATTAATTAAGATTGAACCAAATCGTGAGCTCAGATGGCATGGCAAAGGCTTGCTTCCTGGGCTGTTAAACGGTGAGCGCATATTTACAATAGAGCAACTTGATCAAAATCATGTACGATTAATTCATCGGGAAGTCTTCACTGGTCTAGGGGCCTTTCTTGCTGGTGGTCGTATGGTTCATGATATTCGTCATAGCTTCGAAGAAATGAACAATGCATTGAAACAAAAGATTGAACATGAAGGTCGCTGACTTAGAAGAAGTTGACAGGCGCTTAACCACCAATAGCTGCTGTCAACATGATACTCCAGCAGCAATTATCTCGTACGATTTTTATTAAAATTTTCGACAAGCCGCCTTGGCAGCCGTGTATCAGCGAAGTGGATATGCATGTAAGAGGCAAGGCAGTTATGGACACTCAAACCATCTTTCTTGTCCTCAATGCCATTACCTTTTGTCATTGTATAGGCGAATCTTGCATCATGAGCAATATTTCTAATCCTGGAGTAATGGAATTCGTGTCCCCGGATATTAGACGTATTGCTGAATAGAGAAGCATGACAGGTAGCTTCAGTATAATTCAATGTTAGCTTCTGAGCCATAAAAGTATCTGCATCAATGAGTCCGACCATCTTCTTCTTTTTCCATTTCTTGTCGTTCCGGTTGCCTAATTCGCAATCGCTAATTGTTCGGGTAAGATACATTAACCCGCCGCATTCGGCATAGATTGGCGTACCGCTTTCAGCCGCCTTCAATATGGACATTTTCATCGTATGGTTTCTACTCAGTTTTTCTGACAAAATCTCTGGGAATCCGCCGCCAAGTATAATGCCGGAAATATCCTCAGGTAACGCGCAATCATGAACAGGACTGAAAAATAATAGGTTTACATGCTGACTCCTCAGAGCATCAAGGTTGTCAGCATAATAGAAATTGAACGATTCGTCCAACGCAACAGCAACTTTTAGTCTACCATTTGACGATTGCACCTGGCTATTACAGACCTTACTTTGCACGTTCCCCACATCTCTAATTTTGTCGATGTCAATCTGTTCTGAAACATATTTTGCCGAGCGAATTATCGCTCTCTTTTTTTTGTCTTCAAGTCCTTCGGTAGGGATCAGACCTAAGTGACGCTCTTCCATGCTGATTTTCTTACTCCTGGCTATAATGCCTACAATTGGAATTTTGATTTTCCCCGCAAAAGCATCCCTAATAAAATTTGCATGTTTTGCACTAGCGACATTATTCAAAATAATCCCGGCTATCTTTAACGAGTTACTGAAACGTATGAAACCCAAAGCTATTGCTGCGGTAGATCGCGCTGCTCTTGCTGCGTCAATAACTAGGATAACCGATGCATCAAGGAGTCTCGCAACGTGAGCCGTACTGCCGAATTCATTTTTACCGTATACTCCGTCAAAGAGTCCCATAGCTCCTTCAATTACTCCTACATCAGCGTCAAAACAACAGTTATTGAAACATTGGAGTACTCCGCCCTTGCGCATCAGCCATACATCCAGGTTACGTGATTGCCTCCCGGTCACAAAAGTGTGGTAGCTAGGATCGATAAAGTCGGGACCAACTTTGAAGGGTTGAACTATTAAGCCCTTCCTCTTAAGGGCATACATGATTGCGGCTGCGACAGTACTCTTTCCAACGCCGCTGGTTGCCCCAGCAATTACTAGCTTTCTTACGCTCAATTGATTGACTGACTATCGAGTGTATAATATATTGAATTTATTTTAACTTATTGCGGTAAGGCTTCACGGCTCAGCATGGGGGCTTAACCGAGTGTACATTAAAATGAAAATTAGGAGCTACTAGTCACTAAATTCGCGCTCCTTATATTTTTATGAATATTCTTTATTCTCCTCAAGTTCCGGTTATATGCTAACCCGAACCTATGCGCTTCATCTCTAACATACTGAATTACTTTTAAAGCTGGGCTATTTCTTGAAAGAATGATGGGATTGCTCGAGCCTGGAGAATAGATTGCTTCATTCTCCTTTGCAAGCGATATGCATGGTACCTCTAAACCAACTTTATGAAGAGCATTTATCGCAGAATGTAGCTGTCCTTTTCCTCCGTCAATTACTATTAGGTCTGGTATAGATTGAGCTCGATCATAAGGATAGTTTTCAGTTTGAACTGGTAAATATCTTCGTGTTACGATTTCCTGTATCATTGCGAAATCATTCTGGTTGACGGTCAATCTAATTTTGAACTTCCTATAGCCATCTTTATACGGTTTCCCATCAACAAAACGAGTGCAAGCTCCGACAGCGTAGGTCGTTCCGAAGTTGGAAATATCAAAGCAGTCTATTACCGAGGGAGCAATTGAAAGGTGAAGGATATCTTTCAATTCTGCCAGACCCGGAGAATGACCCTTTTCAACGTGTAATTGAAGATTGCGTATAACCAAATCCATTAAATCTTTTTTTTCTTTTATCTGAAAGTCATCTGAAACTAAAATGATGTTCACCTTGTGGTCTGTGAATCGCTCGATCGATGCCTCCAATGCCTCCCTAGATACTGGCATTTCATTAACGTAAACAAATCTAGGAATTTCTGGCACCGTCGAATAGTATTGTGAAAGAAAGGTAGCGAGAGAATTATCTCCAATTAGCTCAAAATCAAATTTTTTCCTGTCGGTGATGACGCCTTTTGTTCGGCGCAAGGTCATTACATGCGCGACTGCTGCTTCAATTTCTTTTATAATCCCTACGTATTCTTCGTCGAAATTATGATGTAGAACCTTTTCCATTTTCTGCTTCGCAGCCAGACTGTTTAATCGACGTAAAGTATCACGTATCTGCTGGGCTTTCTCATAATCTTGAATTTCAGCAGCTCTGTTCATCTCAGCTTCCATCTCTTTAACAAACCTGTTGATGTTGCTTTTACCGCTTAGGATATTGTGGAGTGTTTCGACGTTATTCATGTATTCGTCTCTAGTTACGTTGTTGATACATGGAGCGTCGCAATTCTTAAGAAAATATTCCAGGCAAGGTCTCTTTGGTAACTTGTCGCAAATTCTGATTTTGAATAATTTCCGAAGCAGTCCAACGGTCAGAAATTTTGAACTTCCACGAACGAAGGGGCCGTAAACCTTTCCTTTCGGCCCATAAATATCACCATTTCTATTACGCCTTGCGACAAGTATTCGGGGAAAAGTCTCATCCGTGATCTTCAGATACGTATATTTCTGTTGATCTTTTAGTTCTATGTTGAATATGGGTCTATACCTTTTGATTAAGTTCGATTCTAGTAAAAATGCCTCGATCTCATTATCTGTTAGGACGAAGTCTATATCATGAATCTTGGCAACGAGTCTTGATGTTTTCCAATCATCATTCTGGTGATGAATATTTTCGCTGACGGCCGCTATCTGTTTTGAGAAGTAGGAGCTAACACGTTTATGCAGATTCTTGGCCTTGCCTATGTAGATTATTCTACCTGAGCTATCTTTCATTAAATAAACCCCCGGTGTGGCAGGAAGCCGTTTTACTTGTGGATTATTTTTATCGATAGCTAGCGAAAGTTCTTTCACCTTTTCTGATAATCATCTGATCTATTGAAAGCTTTGGTTTTAGATATCTGCCGGTGTAGCTATCCTCATTCTTGGCAACGTCTTCAGGGGTGCCTTCAATAATTATCTCGCCACCCCCCTCTCCACCTTCGGGTCCGAGATCAATGATCCAATCAGCACAAGCAATAACATCGAGGTTGTGTTCAATAACAATTACGGTATTGCCAAGATTGACCAACGTATTCAAGACACTCAATAATTTGCTTACGTCTGCAAAATGAAGACCAGTAGTGGGCTCATCAAGTATGTATAGAGTTTTTCCAGTATCTCTCTTTGAAAGTTCCGCCGCAAGTTTAATTCTTTGCGCCTCACCGCCCGATAATGTAGTGGCTGGTTGGCCTAATCGAATGTATCCGAGACCGACCTTATCAAGAGTCTGAAGTTTTTTTTCAACAACAGGGACGTTTCTGAAAAATTCTAGGGCTTCCTCCACGGTCATATCTAGGACTTCCGAGATCGTTTTTCCTTTATATTTTACATTAAGGGTCTCAGAATTATATCGTTTACCCTTACATTCGTCACAAGTTACATAGACGTCGGGGAGGAATTGCATCTCAATCCTTCTTACACCTCCTCCTTCGCATACCTCGCAACGACCCTCTGAGACATTAAAGGAGAATCTGCCTGCCTTATAACCCAGTTCCCTAGAATGAGGGGTCTTTGAAAAGAGTTCCCTAATTGGTGTAAATGCGTTGACGTAAGTACCAGCATTTGATCTTGGCGTCCGTCCTATTGGTGACTGGTCTATTCCAATCACCTTATCCACATTTTCTAACCCTGAAATGCTACTGTACTTGCCAGGCCGTTCCTTGGAATCATAAAAATACTTGGCAAGAGCCCTGAAAAAGATATCGTTTACTAGAGTTGATTTGCCAGATCCCGAAACGCCGGTCACGAGTGTCATACATCCCAGTGGAAACCGCGCGTCGATAGATTTCAGATTATTTTCGCGAGCCCCATGCACTGTTATCCAATTATGCGGAGTCCTTCTATTTTGTATAGGATGGGATACAAGAATATCACCACGCAAATAAGCGCCAGTGACCGAATCTTTGGTCTCTAAAATTTTTCCTAGCGGACCACTTGCAACTATGTGCCCCCCATGAACACCCGCACCCGGTCCTATATCCACAATCCAATCCGAACTGCGGGTAACTTCTTCGTCGTGTTCCACAACTAGCAGGGTGTTGTCGAGGTCTCGCAATTTCTTGAGGGTATCAATTAGTTTTGCATTGTCTCTTTGATGCAAACCAATCGTAGGCTCATCCAACACATAAAGGACTCCTGTCAGATTGGAACCGATTTGAGTCGCCAATCTAATCCTCTGGGACTCGCCACCAGATAAAGAAGCTGTCATTCGGTTCAAAGTAAGATAAGTCAGACCTACGTTACGCAGAAAGTCAAGTCTAGAAATTATTTCTTTTAATATGATTTTGGCTATATGTCTCTCCGTCTCTGTAAGTGTTATATTCTCAAAAAAATTGAAGCATTCATAAATTGATAGGTCGCAAATATCCATTATTGATTTATGCTGAATCTTGACTGAAAGAACCTCGTCTCTTAATCGTTTTCCATGACATTTTTCGCAACGCTGCTCACGCATGAATTGCATAAGTTCCTCTCGTTTTGAATCGGATTCAGTCTCCTTGTAAGTGCGCTCTAAGTTGGGAATGACCCCTTCAAAGCTGCCACGATATTCCCATCTAGAATCAGAGTGTCTTGATTCGTACCTGTATTGAATATTTTCGTCAGTTCCATACAATATAATTTTGAGTTGCTTGTCTGTCATGTCTGACATAGGGGTACGAAGGTCGAAGCCGAACCGCTTCCCCACATCTCTAAGCATGGCGGATCGAAAAGTCGCAAAATGCCCGGACCACGGTTTGACACCTCCTTCTAAGATGCTTTTCGATTTGTCCGGAATAATTAGTTCAGGATCGAATTCAATTTTTATTCCCAGACCGTTGCACTGTCTGCATGCACCGAATGGAGAATTAAATGAAAAACTTCGTGGTTCTAAATCACCGATGCTTATGCCGCAGCGAGCACATGCATTTCGTCGAGAATACAACGTATCTTCGCTGTCAGTGGAAGCAATTGCTATTCCATTTCCCACTTTCAATGCCGATTGGACTGACTCAAACAATCTACTCTTATCATCACTCGAAGGTATCAATCTATCAATAACGACCTCAATGGTGTGCTTCTTTTGCTTGTCGAGTCTCGGATACGAGAATTTTCGACGCTCGTTAGATTCGCCGCTATTTCCAACATCTAGGTTTGTCAGCTCACCATCTAATCTCACCCTTGAGTATCCATCGTGCGTCAGTTCATCAAATAACTTCTCATAGGTCCCCTTTTTGGATTGTATTACTGGAGCAAGTATGATTGTCTTCTTCTGCTCTGCAGTTCGGAGTATTGAATCCGTTATTGCATCTGCAGACTGGCTTGAGATTTTTTGCGAGCATCGAGGACAATGAGGTACGCCTATTCGCGAGTATAGAAGTCTAAGGTAATCATAGATTTCGGTAACGGTTCCTACCGTTGAACGAGGATTTTTACTCGTAGTTTTTTGCTGAATTGAGATCGCTGGTGACAAGCCGTCGATTGAATCAACATCCGGCTTATCCATGAGCTCCAAAAATTGTCTTGCATATGCTGATAGAGACTCTACATATCTCCTTTGGCCTTCCGCATAAATAGTATCGAACGCGAGAGTCGATTTGCCTGAGCCTGATAATCCAGTTATGACAACCAGCTTGTTCTTTGGGATCTCTAGGCTAATGTTTTTCAAGTTGTGCTCTCTTGCGCCACGAATGATAATTTTATTGTGCATCATTTATTTATTCAACCTCAGACAAATTTGGTTCTCCTAAAGCGCTCTTTATCTTTGCCAATTTGTCCCTAAATTTTATCGCGTTCTCAAAATCCAAATCCTCTGCATACTTCTTCATTGTTAATTCCGTTTCAAGTGCGACTTTTACCAGGTCTACCCTCGTCATAGACTTCGTATTGAGTCGTACATTTTGGTCTTCGTCTGGCATCTCTCCTGCTCTGTCTGGAATCGCTTTGATAATTGATTGAGGAGTTATTTCGTTCTTTATATTGTAGTCTAACTGCTTGATTCGTCTCCTTTCTGTTTCAGCGATGGCACTCCTGATAGAGTCAGTTATTGTATCAGCATACATAATGACTGTTCCGTCAATATTTCTGGCGGCGCGCCCGAACGTCTGAATCAGGCTGGTGTTATTCCGCAAAAATCCCTCCTTGTCTGCATCCAAGATTGCTACGAGAGATACTTCAGGTATATCTAACCCCTCTCTAAGCAGGTTTATGCCTACCAAAACATCAAACTCCCTTAGGCGGAGCTGTCTTATGAGCTCCGTCCTTTGCAATCCATCGATTTCTGAATGCATATAACGTACTTTAACATGACTCTTTGCAAGAAACTCTGCGAGATCTTCGGCCATCCTTTTTGTCAACGTCGTAACCAGCGTTCTTTGATTCCTCGCAGACCTAATACCCGCCTCATGGATCAGATCTTGTATTTGATTTTTTGTAGGTCTGATTTCTAGCTTGGGATCCACTAACCCTGTAGGCCTTACTAGCTGTTCAACTGTTTGCCAGCTTGACTTGATTTCAAATTCTGATGGAGTAGCGGAGACAAAAATGACGTTTTTCATATACTTCTGAAATTCCTCAAACCTTAAGGGGCGATTATCGAAAGCGCTAGGAAGTCTGAACCCATAGTCTACTAGCATCTTCTTTCTGGTGTAATCGCCATTATACATCCCCCTCAGTTGTGGGATCGTAACATGCGATTCGTCTATCACGATTAGAAAATCCTCACCGAAGAAATCTAGCAAACAATACGGCGGCTGTCCAGGCGTCCTGCCGTCTAAGTGGCGGGAATAATTTTCGATTCCAGAGCAGTAACCTAATTCTTGTATCATTTCCAAGTCATACTTAGTTCGGGAAGAAAGTCTTTGCCTTTCCAGCTCTGTTGGTAAATTAGGGAGCCATCTATTCAATTCCTGGTTTATGGAATCAATTGCAGATAATCTTGAATCTTCTCCAATAACATAGTGTTTAGCGGGAAATATCTTCACAGAGCAAGTATCTCTTATTTTTCTCATAGTCAGATGGTTATGGATACTTATTTTTTCGATTTCATCTCCATTTAGAGAAATTCGAATAATGTCGTCCGAGTAGCCGGGAATGATATCAATTACATCTCCCTTCACCCTGAAGCTGCCTGGGGTAACAGACAAGTCATTTCGTTGATAACGCGCCTCGATCAAGTTATGAATCAATAACTTTCTGTCCAAGCGCATACCTTCAATCAAAGTAGTCGCGCTCTCGTCCCATTCAGATGGCGAACCAAGAGAATATATACATGAGACCGTTGCGACGATAATGGTAGGCTCACCAGCCATCAACATCGCCGTAGCCCCAAGCCTCATTTTTTCAATCTTTTCGTTAACCTCAGTATCTTTTTCAATATAGGTGTCTGTTTGTGGAATATAGCTTTCAGGCTGGTAATAGTCATAAAAGCTTACAAAGTAGCCTACATTGTTATGCGGAAAAAATTCCTTAAATTCGGTATATAGCTGAGCAGCCAGCGTTTTATTATGGGAAATTATTAGAGTGTTCTTGTTTGTTCGAGCAATAATATTAGCTATTGTGAAGGTCTTTCCGCTACCGGTAACTCCAAGTAACGTCTGGAGACCAGGCATTCTTGTGACTCCCAAAGACAACTTCTCAATTGCTTCAGGCTGGTCGCCTTGAGGTGAAAATACTTTTTTTGTCAGCATAAATGAGTTGCTACTTTTGAGCACAGACAGCATCAATCAACGAGACGATCATATATTGTTATAGCGTCAGAATCGTGCACTTCCGGAGTGCTGGAAAACGTGGGAATCACGAGCCAATAGGAAAACTTTTCTTCTACAAAGTGATATTAGTTACTATGAAAAAGCATAATTACGCATTAAACAGGCAGGAGTTCTTGTCGTTTTTAGAAAATGACGCTAAATTACGTATCGATGGATTTATAGAAGACGCGATTGAGGTCGCTAAAGAGATTCATCATGGTGTAACAAGAGAGGACGGCGTTTCGCTCTTCCTTGAAACTCATACTTGGCCGGTTGCAACTGATGTAGTAAAACATTATCGATCAGTCAACCGAACCATTACCAGCGTAGAGGTTGCGTCTGCAATACTACACGATATCCTAGAAGATAATGATAGAATTCTTGATTCAAATAAAACCAAAGATTACGGTTTTGAGGCCTATCTAAGCTACAGGTTTGGCAGCAGGGTCCAAGAGATAGCAACACAACTCAAGATTCGCCCCTTAGAAAACTTCGCGGGTGCGAGGAACGAGGAGCGCGAGCTACACAGGTTCCGAGAGTATTGTGACATTCTCATCTCTTCTGAATATGACGTAAAGACAATCAAACTCGCGGACAGACTTAACAATATGAAATTCATTTTGGATATAGCGCAAATGAACAGACAAGTAATTTACGATAAAATAAAGAGGTATCTACGGGAAGCAGAGGATTTCTACCTTGCTTACACAATGCTGCGGCCAAAACTTCCTAGCTTTTACACATCTATCCGATCTACGTATGAAAGGCTCCGATCGATATACTACGAACAGACTCTTACTATGCCGCAATCGCAGTAAGGCTTGGGTATCAACATCAGCGACGACGACCATGGTGCTCAGGGGGCCATGAACATAGTAACTTGATGTCCCACGCTTGACTTTTATAGAGATTTTAAAGATTACGACGTGTTCCAAATAGGTGTTCCCTAAATGAAAAGGCCAAGAATTTTCCATATCATGCACCATCAGTTTGTTGCATAACCCATTTAAGGCCATTAATAGAGATAGCAGAGTCGATGGCCTCACAGCTAAATATAGCAGTATTAGTGAAACTTGAGCCTGATTTCTCTGAAGGCAGTGTCAGCTACAATTCGGACGGGACATTAAATCGAGCGGAGACGAAAAGCATTCTTGGACCACACAGCGCTATTGCTTCTGCTGCGGCTTTTTATGCCAAAGTCAAGTACGGTGCTGTTATCTCTATTGCAACCATGGGACCACCAATTGCCGATTCTGCATTACAGTGGGCGCAGTTAATTACTGATGCAGAATCACTGCATCTCTATAGTGATAGGATTTTTTCTGGAGCTGATACTTTGGCCACAGCAGAGGTGTTGAAAACCGGCATAAAGAAAATGGAGGATGCCGGAACAATGGACATTGTATTTTCAGGACATCGAGCTTCAGATGGCGAGACAGGACAAACGGGTCCACAGACTGCATGGAAGTTAGGTTATACATTCCTAGGTAATGTAATTAGTTACAATATCGATATCAAAAAACGGATTTTGATAGCTAAGCGACTTATTACTTTGCAGGGGACCCCAGACGTTATCGAAGAAATAGAGGCTCCCTTACCTGTATTCATAACTGTAGACCCATCTTACAAGTCAGTGTTTAACACTGTCTCACTCCGTCTGGCCTCGGTAAAATATCAGAAAGAAGCCGAGCAAAGAGCGCAAAATTATAAGAACTATCTGAAGATTTTTAATGCTCAGCAGCTGGGAGTTGATCCAAAATTCGTTGGGTTACCAGGCTCGCCAACGATTGTATACAAAGTTGAGAGGATCCCAAAAGCTAGGGCAAACAGGAGAGCTGAGGTTATCGATGGCTCGGACCGGCAGCAACTACGCAGGGCTGCTGAAAAAATTCACGAAATTGTCGGACGAGTGGTGAATTAATAGCGACCATGGCTGCGTCAACGACACTGCGCGACACTAGAACAACTTCGTCAATCGGGGAAAACGTCCATAATAGTTCCAATGTACATGATAGTAGTTACCGACACCTCTACGTAGTAGTTGAACACCAAGACGGTAAGCCAGTCCCAGTCACCCTTGAAATGTTGGGAGAAGCGAGGAGGGTTATGGATAATTTTAATGGCAGATATTCGTCGAACGAGAAGGTAGTTGCCGTGGTGCTAGGAAATGATATCAAAAAACTGTGCGAAGAGTTGTTTTACTATGGTGCAGATGCCGTAATCAGTGTAGAAAATCCTGGTCTACAATACCCAATAAATTTGATTGATACAAAGGTTATCAGTCAGGTTGCCACAGATAAGGTTTGTGTATCGAAGATTTCGCCGGAATATAGCGAAGAATTCAGGAAACCGAGATACATGTTTTTCTCTGCAGACAATATCGGCAGGCACCTGTCAGCAACAGTTCTCGCTGAATTAGAATCAGGGCTTGCTTCTGACATCAACAAATTGGCAATTGAGGACCTTGAAATCAAGCACGAACATAAGACAAAAGGTCAGCTTGTAAGATACGAAAAAACTTTGGAAATGTACCGTCCAGATTTCTCCGGCTTTCTCTGGACGACCATACTGTGTCTGGACAACCGAAATCCTGCGATTCAAAGAGAATACCATCCTCAAGCTTGCAGTATAATCCCTGGCGTCTTTGCACCCTTGCGACGCGATCCTGGAAGGAAAGGTGTTCTAGTCGAGTTTAATCCGGAATTAGACCAGGCAGATAAAGCTGTCAAGGTACTGAACCGTCAGGTCACAAAGAGCCCCGTTGATTTCGATAGTCATAAGGCGGTGATAAGTTTTGGCCGCGGAATAAAGGACTCACCAGAGGATAATATTAAACTAATAGTCGAGTTAGCAAACGAGCTAAATGCCGAGATTGGAGTATCGCTCCCCATTTCGAAAAAGCCATACTCTGTGTCCGAGAGAGTGTCTTCGCTCTACCTGAACGCTGATAGAGTCATCGGAACTAGTGGTCGCAAGGTAGCCCCTGCTTTGTATATAGCCATAGGAATCAGTGGGGCAATGCAACACATCGCAGGGATGAAAGAATCCGGATTTGTTATCGCTATCAATGCGGATCAAGATTCACCGATTAGGGACGAATGTGATATTTTCATTAAGGGCAAGATGGAGGACGTATTACCGTGGTTGATAGAAGAGTTGAAAAAGCAAAAACAAGTTATGGAGGTCCAATAATAAAAATTGGAACACTTTGACGTTGCTATAGTAGGAGGAGGGACAGCCGGTTTTAGTGCGCTACAGCAATTATCAAGTCTAGGCAAGCAGGCAGTTTTGATTGAGGCTGGGAAAACGCCTGGTTCAAAAAATGTATCTGGGGGAATCCTTTATTCGAAGAGGCCGAAAAATGGCAGAGTATATAACGTGGAAGACGTATTCGGACAAGAATTTTTGACGCAAGCCCCACTTGAAAGGCCTATTACGAAATACATTCTTCACGCTACTTCAAATGACAAGGTTTTCTCTATCGATCTTACGCCGACACACGAATATCAGTCGAACTTCGCGTATTCTGTCCTATTAGCTAAATTAGTTGCATGGTTTGCAACGCAAGCAGGAGAAAATGCTGAAAGACAAGGCGGTGGGATCGTAAGCGGTGTACATGTTCGTGCGGTCAGGTGGAACGGGGACAAAACTATAGTTGAAACTGATGAACTCGACCCTTTCGAAGTAAAAGCAATAATTGCTGCCGATGGCGTTAATTCGGAGCTTGCTGAAATATCCGGTGCAAGGCCCAAATTTACTCCTGAGGAGCTGTATCAGGGAGTTAAGGTTGTCGTCAAGCTACCTGAAGAAATACTTGAAGAAAGGTTCAATATAAAACCCAACGAGGGTGCGGCTCATCTGTTTGCAGGCGATGTTACGCTAGATCATATAGGCGGCGGATTTTTGTATACGAATTGGGAAACGCTCTCCTTAGGAGCAGTCTACCACTACGACTCACTATTGGAAAATCCTGTCGAGCCGTATGTTCTTGTGGACAGATTATTGAAGAATCCACTTATAAGCGAATTTGTCAAGGACGAACTTGCGGTTAAAGTAGATATCGACAAGAGCCTTCCCAAAGAGGAACAATTAAGATCTCGGTTCGCAGTAGGTAAATTACTAAAGAGTTGGGGCGATCTTCGTGACCAGTATTACTCAAAAAAAGGAAGGGCAAGACTTATTGAAAATGGCAGGTACAAATCAGAAGAGGAGATCAAAGCCAAACTCGATGGGATCCGTACCGAATTAGTGTCTAGGTACAGAACGAAATTCGTCAATGACTATGTGGAACTAGAATATAGCGCTAAGCTCGTTCCTGACGGTAAGAGATGTAGGATGAAAAAGCCATATCGGAAGAATATTCTTTTTGTTGGGGATGCAGCCGGTCGTGGCATTTTTGTGGGTCCTAAGATAGAGGGGCTTAATGTCGGAATTGACGATGCAGTAAGAGCGGCTAACAGCATCTCAAGATCTATAGACAGAAACAACTTAGCAGAGCAGTACCTTGGCGAATTTTATACTCAGTCCATCGAAGGCAGCCCGTATACACGCGACATGAAGGAGATCGATAAAGACTATTTGAAGCTCTTCCTGGATGCGGCAAAGGACGTACCTGTGGATATCATAAAAGCTAGATACGGCATAATATTCAAATTAATGTCAAGTGGGATATTGCGTGGTCTTGCTGTCGGCTTTGCCAATATTCTTGGCTATGACCGGCTTTTACCAATGGTTGAAAGCCGGGAAACGTATGTCCAGGTTCCGATAGAGCTCGCCGAGAAATTAGGGACCCAAACAGTTTCGACATATAACTGCACTATCCCTACAATAGCCCAGCGGATTGCAAAATTAAAGTACAATGATGATACTCTTTCTCACATTCGGATTTTGGATCAAAAAAGCAATTTTATGAGAAAGATGGTCGTGATTTGCCCAACGAGATGTTACAGCACTGAACAGGAGGAAGTGATGCTTCAGCATGAAGGATGTATAGAGTGTGGGAGCTGTGCCAAAGAAACCGACTGGAAGCATCCCAGGGGTGAAAGGGGGATCGAGTACCAGTACGGCTAACAATTCAGGCCAGCGAGAGAGACAATCAATTTACGGATCTGTATGGTAATTGTTACCACCTATTACCAACATATATATACCTGATCCTCTCCTACGGTTAAACATGGTAGACAAATCAAAAGATGATTCATACAAAGTTGCCGACCGCTCCAGAGAAGACAGTAGCTCTATGAGGTCTAGTGACATCGGAGTCTACTATGACTCGATTAGAGAAAATTTTATCAAAATAGCCGATGAAGTGGCGAAAGTTCAGCCACAGTACTCGCAGTCGATATCCAATCTTCAACTCGACTACATCCAAGCAATCAAGAACACCATCCACACCGCGTTTTCGGCCCAAAAACATCTAACGGACGGGAACCCCGGCACTTGGAACAGCGGAGCTTCGACAACCCCCTTTACGGAGCAATTCGCAAAGCAGTCAAACGAAATTACCAATAACACAATAAGAGCTGTTGGTATTAACAATCAGTTAGCAATCAATGCACTTGATGCAACAAGGGAGAATCTGAAGATCTATAATAAGACGGTTGATGCCGTAACGGAGTTTAATACAAACGCGGCAAAAGCCTGGAACTCATTCTTTACTATGCAACAACAACAGTTTTTTAGACACTGACCAACCTCTTTTCCCTATTTTTGATCATAATTGTCATTTTTAGACTTGAATATATCCCTATTCAAGCGAGACGAAAATCCGAAAATTACATAATAATGTGTAGAATATTTATATAATTGAAATACCATAAAAGATGTACTTCTTTAAAGTATGCAAAGTTCAATTGTCTGTTCAGTATGTAACAAGAATAATGAGACAGTAACGGACCCAGAGTCAGGCGAACTCATATGCGGTAATTGTGGCACGGTATTACTCGAAAACGTCGAGGAAAGTGGGCCTGAATGGAGGCTTTTGGATGAGGGCAAGGATAGGAGCAGAACAGGGATGCCGATAACTTTATCGCGTCATGATATGGGCCTGGCTACTATAATAGGCAGGACCAATAGAGATGCCAGCGGCCGAGGACTGGATGCATCGGTGAAATCTACGATGGAAAGACTAAGAACGTGGGACCTTCGGATTCAAGCCTATAGCCCTTCCGATAGGAACCTACGACAAGCATTCAGCATCCTGGAACGAGTGAAAGATAAACTAGGCTTATCTGAGCCTGTGATCGAAAAGACTGCGTACCTCTACAGAAAAGCACAGGAAAGGGGACTTGTGCGCGGTAGAACTATTACATCCGTATTGTCTGCGGCAATTTATATATCCTGCCGCGAAATGGGAATCGCTAGAACGCTTAATGACATCGCGTCACTCACTAATCTGCGCCGAAAAGAACTTGCGCGAACATTCCGTTTGCTAATTTTAGAATTGGATTTAAAGGTTCCGGTTGTTGATCCGATGAAATGTATTGCAAAAGTTGCAAACAAAACGAAGTTAAGCGAGAGGACAAAACGCCAAGCAATGGACATCATGATAAGTGTTACAAAAAGGGGAATATCGGCAGGAAAAGATCCGATGGGTCTAGCTGGATCGGTACTCTACTTGTCTTCTAAGAATTCTGGAGAACCTATAACGCAAATGGATATCGCAAATGCTGCCGGGGTAACAGAGGTGACTATCAGAAACAGATTTAGAGATCTTAAAAGCAAAATAAACCTAAATTAATTTGTAATGAAATAACATCTGAAAGTCCCCACAAAATCGTTATCGAATATTATTTAGTTTTTCAGCTGCGCCATCTCGATTGGCGCTGTCCGTTGCCTGAAAGTCACTATCAGAGTGTCGCCAACGTTATACGTTATACGGACCATGAGGACTACCTCTCGGTTGATTATCAGATGCTTGTACAACACACGTTCCTTCTGCTTAGGTAACCACCTTAGCATCGATTGCTACATCTTTTCTAACCAAATCCTTGATTGGGAAGCCAAACATCGCCTGAATCCCGAAAAATGCTCATGCGATAACAACAACAAGAAGGGTCATTTTCATGCGGATAACCTTGAGTTTAATGGGCTATCAGAGTCAGAGTCGGGTGAGTATCAAGCAATTAAAACTAATAGTTGAGAAGTTAAAAAATGATTCTTCCTCTACCTTCTTTGATTTTGATCTTAGTGACTACGAATCTGCGTTTCAGACGACGCCCAATGACAAGATCTCGCTCGTAACTTGATAGACGTTCAACCCGAACTAGTTGTTACGAACGATACTTGCTAACAGGTGCTCTCAATTATTATCAGTTGGAAATGCGGTTGCTGTTTTTTGAATCAGGTCACAAGCGCTTACAGCAAGAACCACTCCGAGGACTTCTCACCATCATGCGAACAGCTGTCATCACTCAGGGCAAATTCTACTATAAGGTATAGGATGCGACAGCCGGGATTTGAACCCGGGTTACCAGATTGGCAATCTGATGTCCTAGACCAAACTGGACGACCGTCGCAAGGTTATTGAAACAAGATAATTTAGGCATATTATATATATAATGATTTTATTTTCAGGTCAAGACACGCTTGATAAGTAATAGTCAGTTTCTATTCAGATTATGTAGCAACTAAATGTTCAGATAGTAGTACAACCAACATTCTTGTTTGTCCAAACTGAGAGGCCTGGCGGGGAGGCGCCGTAGAGATTATTTATTCTGGTTAGATTGGCTGAACTTTCCAAACATCACTTTCCATACATGTGGAAAGCCTTTGCATTACGTTAGAGACTTGAGACTGTGGTTACTGAAATTGACTTTGACAGGAGCAAATCTGAAGTAATTGGTCTTTATGATAATTGCCTATTCGGGCTAACCTGGACTCTCTCGGTGTCGCTCTTACGTTTAGCTTGACTCGTCCTACTGAATGCGTTGCATATCTTCTCATGTTATTTACGCTGACTAGGAAGGTAAAGGATTAACCGGCGGTATTTTCAGCCATTTTGTTAATGCCATCATTCATAACTATATCGATCTTTTTGATACTATCACAATATCTATAAATGCGTTCCATTGTCGTTCGAACGATATTGTCGATGGTTCTTTTTCTCGATTTCGTCTCTTCTTCGGTAAGCTGATAGGTATCGACTCAATCTTTGTAGACCATGCTTATGTCTGCGATAAATTCAGCGCAGATTTTTTGATAGTCTTCAACGCTACCTGTACGCTG
>JBPYDU010000045.1:0-19514 GCA_051985995.1 Candidatus Nitrosopolaris sp. | reverse complement strand
TCGATTGCCTTCTCGTGAGGTGTATCTGCCTCTACCACAACGTCAAAATGCATAGTTTTGCCGTCACTCTTTCGGACATATGTATCGTATACTGCACATTCCATAAGACTAATTCTCAAACAACCGTATTTATTCCATCGTTAGCCTCTAATTCCAATAGGAGAATTATTACAGAACATTTAATCCGAATCCTGCTGAGAAATGTTAGCACATAGGTTCTGAATTTTTAACTGAAATCCAATTCAGTTAGATCCATCTTAGATAAAATCACTGAGCTTTGCCAATCAAAGCTATACTTATAATTCTCAATTTTGATTGTTATGATAACAAGGAGTGAAATAATTTAACAACAGAGCAGAAACAGACTATACTTAATTTGTATAATTCCGGAATAATGCCAGACATAATTGCTCTGGAGCTGGATATGACCCAAGAAGAGGTCATGCGAATTATTCAAAAAGAAAACAGCGAGGAGGAAAGAAAGAAAATAAATGCCAAAAAGGTCTCTGACGCTCCACTTTTAAGTAAGTTTTATCTTGATGAAGTTGTTAGCATCAATAAAGCTATTAAACTAGCACAATCCAGAATGTGGGGGGCTCTGAAAGTTGGATCTGAATTCAACATCTCAATGGAAGAGACCCAAGACATTCTGCAAATCTATGCAAAGTCCAAGGTTACTCTGGTGATTTTGCACGCAGATTTGGTGGAATCAACTAGACTGCTTATGACCCTTCCTGTGGATAGGCTTGCAACGATAATCCAGGCTTTTAGTCAGGAAATGTCCTTGATGATAGCGGCATACGGCGGATATGTACTAAAATACGTCGGTGACGCAATCCTAGCTTTTTTTGTGGTTGACTCTCGTGACTTATATTTGCCGTCTATTAACGCGGTAAATTGCGCATGCTCTATGATCAAAGTTATACGGGAGGGGATAAATCCGATACTAAATCAATATGATTATCCTGAGCTCAACGTAAGAATCGGAATAGACGTCGGTGAGAATGCCGTAGTACAATATGGATGGGAGACTCTCACGGTAGATGAAAAGATTCTTTCAAAAAAGGCCCATCTCGACATATTGGGTTATACTTTGAGTATCGCAACCAAGATGACTGCTCTCGCAAAGCCCGATCAAATCATAATCGGCCAATTGGTATATGAGGTACTGCAAGAGAAACAAAAATCCACATTTAGACTATTGCCAATAAACCCTCTTATTTGGAATTATTCTAGTAGTAATACTGGAGATATTTATCATCTGTATGTGAGCTTGAGTGAAAATGAAACGACCACTAAAGGTAGTCTCAAACTGTCTGATTAGTATGATAATCCATATTCTAATGATAAATGCTATTAAATTTTATTTTGTCACTCCTACTCTGCACATACTTTTTAAGCTTTGGCGTAAAAGCCGGGTTTCCTTTCGTATATTTGTCCGTTTTGCATAGCCTTTTTGATAAATGTTCTTGCTTCCTCTTCAGTAAATTTACCTGTCCTTGCAAGCTCATTAATGAAATTTTTTTCTTCTACATCGTTCTTATCTTGCCCAGAAAGCGCATTAAAAACTTCCATGAATACTTTCAACTTGGAGATTTCGCTATGAGGTTTGCCATGCAGTACGCCTAGATCTACCCTTCCTGTATTGACATCGACGCCAGCAGTTTCTAACATTCTTTGTACAAGGTAAATTGCACGTTCCGCATCATCGGCTTCCACTTTATCTTTTAACAACAATCTCGCCCTTGCCGTTGATAGTCTGATCAGACCTTCAAGCTGTCTAGGTGTAACAGTAATCATACCTTCGGAGTCGACATTTCTCATTTTCATGTAATAATTTCTAATGATATCGATTGCTTCAATCGTTAGGCGTGGTTCAATTTGTTTCGAAAATGCAAGATATTTACTGAACAGATCTATATCGATCGCAGGATGCGCTGCACGTCCCGAATCACGATGAAGTTCCAAAATATGACTCGCTACACGACTATCCTTCTCTTTCTCTGGCGTGTCTCTAACCACATAAATGATGTCAAAACGAGTTAAAAGCGGAACGGGTAAATTAACATTTTCTGTTATATTCTTGAATGGATCATATTTCCCATATAGCGGGTTCGCTGCCGATAAGATGGAAGTTCGTGCATTTAATGTGGCAACAATACCTCCTTTTGCTACAGAGCAAGTCTGTTGTTCCATTACTTCGTGTAACGCTGAACGGTCTTCAGGCTTTATTTTATCAAACTCATCAATACAAACCAAACCCTGGTCTCCTAAGACCACAGCCCCAGCTTCGAGCATCATAATCCCAGACTTATCGCGAATCACGGCAGCGGTTAGACCTGCTGCTGTCGTACCTCGTCCCGAGGTATAAAGACCTCTGGGTGCTATTTTAGCTGCGAACTTTAGCATTTCCGATTTTGCTGTGCCGGGATCGCCAACCAAGAAGACATTGAGATCTCCTCTACGGGTCGATCCGTCTTCTAGTTGTTTTGTTACAGATCCTACTATTAGTAATAAAATTGCTTCTTTGATTACTTCATGACCATAAACGTGGGGAGCAAATGAAGCTATAAGTTTATCGTAAGCATCAGGCTTGCTTGCTATACCCAAAATCTGTTTTTCATCTTCTGTACTGATTGCTATTCTTTCGATAGTTCGCATCTCCTTGCTCCCGGCCCGTCCCCCAAGGTATTCAATGTTATTTCCTTCCATTCGTAACCGGAAGAGGCTGGTCTTTACTTGTGGGGAGATCTGGTCTTGCTCTATCCGGACTATACCTGTTAACATAATTCTATCCCCAGGGCGACATTGATCAACGAGGTCACCCATAACGGTCACTTCTACATAATGTGGGAGCTGACCAGCTGGGAGATCCTCAGGTAATTCCTGAAGTCTTACCATTTGAAAGTCACTAAATATACTATTTTCTGGATCCATTTCAAGCTCTTTCTCCGAACAATTTATGCACTTCACAGGTTTTCTAAGTACAAGCCCTTTCAGCTGGGCTTCGGTAATGGTGTTACAATTCAGGCAACGATAGCCGATCTTCTTGGCAAGTGGTTTGACCTCGGAGGATCTAACAACCATGCCCGAAACTCCAATTAACTTATCTATAACCTCAGCATTTATATCTCGCAGGCCCTTCTGCACCGTATAATTTCCAATTCTAACTTTGATTTTATCTCGTATTTCTAATGCGTAATCTGGGTGGATCTCAGTTAGAATTGATAACATCGCTGCATTAAATGCCTCTAACATTTCGTCTGGAATCTGTGTGATTTGCTTCGCAAGTTCTGGCCTAAATGTATCGAAATCAATATAATCAACTACGAGTGAAACTGAGTTAGAAGCCATCATATGGTTAATACTATCAAAATACTTGTAGGTCCCGTCCTTATCTTTAAATGCCCGTAAAAACTTTTCTAAATTATTGGATAATGCAGCTAACGTTTGTTGTTCAGACAAATTTCTTTAACACTCTCTGCTTGAATGCCGAAGAAGAATTGTGAACAAGAATATAGAGTTCAGTTTCTTCAGCGGACAGTTTTTCTTTTAATTCTGGTGAAAGAGGAGATGCCGCTGCGAGCTTAACAATTTTTTCAAGACGAGACGCTATGAACGAGTTCATTGAAACTATCAAATTTTCCCTTTCTCTTTCCTTCAAACCTTCTAGATAATCATTTGCCCTTATGTAAAAATCGATATCTATTCCAGACAGATCATGAGGCTTTGCTATCCTTTCGCGATTTAAAGCTCTCGAAATATATGCAGAGACGTGGTCGTCCGGGATTTCAATAGTACCTTGCTCCAACAAAATTGTTGTTACCCATCTAGGAAGGGATGATATATCGCCTTCTTTTGCGTCGATCGTGACACCGCCGACAGACACATTTACATCACGTTTGTATGATATCCTAACATCCTCCATTAAATATTCCATACGATATGCGCCTTGAATAATTTTGACCTCATTATCTGAAGTATTACTAGCCAATCTAACTGTATTGAGTATAATTTATTGATCGTTATATCTTTTGTCAAGACAGCTTTTGTTAAGCTGTGAGCTAAACTGCAAGGCGAGTCAGTTAGTTAAGTTATTATGATAGAAGTGCCAACCGGCGAGAACGGGTATATTTCGGAGGCGCAGCACTGCGACCCCTCAAAATTGATACCACATGATAGAGTAACCCTGTTTGGCGTTCTGCAAGGCATGGGCAACACAGACAGATGGCGCTAATCCGCTAGATCGATCTCACTGATTTAATGATTATGGTGATTATTCAAATACGATTATTGTGAAGGGATTTATTCAAATATTAATTAGTAGTGGTTAGTAGAATTTTGACTCTGAACTTATAGTCGATTTTTCTCGCTCGCCAAGGCGAGGATTGTGATACTTTCACTTTCGATCCTGGTGAGATCGTTTATGCCCCCGGAGGTTATCTTCACCACATCGAAGATATCAACCAAGGAGATACCAAATTTGCTCTTGCCTTTAACCACGAGTTCCCGCAAGATATATTGGAATATCCGAGTCCACGTCTCAGAATTTTCATATTCACATTTGAACACTTACCTTTTTGATTTTTCAGGTCTGTATTAGAAGCAATTCTGTTGCTAGGTATTAGAAACTATTACACCCAAGCTGATATGTTGAGCCATCGGAAGAAAAACTGGATTTTGCAAACCACAGAAGTGAACCTGCTATGTGACTATCATGCAACCCATTGTCGAGGAGAATGTTTAATGTCAGAAATATATCAAGCTGCTCCTAACATCATGACTGTTGCTTTTACTCATCATTAGTTCGAAACGTATTCAGGCCATTCAGCTTTAAGAGATAAGAGGCTACTGAGGTGTAATCTTTCATAGATAGTCCAAAAGCTTCTGAAGCTCTATAGAGGGCCTCAGCAGAAGCGGTAATCGGGAGTGCTAGACCTGAGGTGTATGCTGTAAGCAAAGCTAGGTCTAGATCCTTTACCATGTTCATTAGATAAAACGACGCAGTGTAATCATCATTGACAATTCGTGGTCCCTTTTTCTCGCTTATCCCAGTCTTAAAGTATGTAGAATTAAGAATTTTGATATAAGTACCCGTATCGATTCCTGATCCTCTCGCGAATACCATTCCTTCTGCTAAAGCCAAAGCTATTAATGCAATATTGATATTAATTGCCAGTTTAAGTACACTTGCAGTCCCGTGATGAGATCCTAAGTAAAAAATTTGGGCGCTGAGATCCTTCAGAATAGGCTCGGCTATTTCGTAAGCAGTCCTTGGACCAGCTCCAATCAAAGATACCTCTCCTTTTTCTACAGCAGTTGTACCCCCCAGAATCGGAACGGTCAGCATTCTGATCTGCTTGGGAGAATACTGATCGGCTATTCTATTTGATTCTTCTGGAGAAATCGTGCTACACTGTATCACGATAACATCTATATTCGTGGTTTCAACCAATCCTCCTGTCATAAAGGAGACGTTTACAACAGCCTGATAGTCCTTAACGCAAATTATGGCGATATCGCAAGTATCTCCTATCTCTTTGGGCTTCTCCGCAACGTTCAGATTAGTTCTACCAATTATCCGTAGATTATCTGCTTTTGACCTATCTCTGTTAAAAACAGTAATCTTATGTCCTTTCCGTGCTAGTCTAAGCGCAATTTGTGATCCCATCATTCCCAAACCAATTACACCCACATTCATTTACAGGGATAGAGGTTGGATTACAATAAATATCTACTATCAAGTTTGCCGGATGAGATTGATTGGATGTGACCTTAAATTATAGACGGACATTACAGATAGTCTTCAAGACAAAGATTGCATCATTGAATTGGGGTTTGAACGAAATATTTGTGTTTAGCTGCGGGGATTAGACGTATCTGGATTCGCCCAGACACGTTTCGTTTATAAATATCGTAGGTCGTGGTCTACTGCATTGGGATTTGCATTCAATGAGTTAATTATACTTTTTTAGGAATGCTAATATGATATAAAAATAGTCAGCTATTCGAGCACAGATGCCACCAATAAACAAAAATCTTTCAAACCTGATGTGGGTTGAGAAATATCGCCCGTTAACACTAACTGAAGTTATAGACCAAAAAGAAATTGTCAGCGCCCTGCATCAACTTATCAATGTTCCAGATGAGCTTCCGCATTTGTTATTCGCAGGTCCTCCTGGGGTGGGTAAGACTACGACTGCCTTGTGTATCGCGCGACAGTTGCTAGGAGAAGAATGGCGGAGGGATACTCTCGAATTAAATGCATCTGACGAAAGAGGGATCAAGATGGTTCGGGAGAGGGTCAAGGAATTCGCAGCTGTTATGAAGCTGATTACTGGTAGCAGGGACGAAAAACCGTTTAGGATAATTATACTTGATGAAGCAGATGAAATGACTTCTGAAGCTCAGACAGCTTTAAGGAGGATCATTGAAGACAGCTCGAGAACAACTCGCTTCATCATTATTTGTAATTATCTGTCTCAGATAATTGAGCCTCTGAAGAGTCGGTGTGTAGTTTTTCAGTTTACAAGATTGGCAAAGGAAGACCTAATACGACACCTAAAAACGATCTGTGAAAAAGAAGGGGTTAAATTTGAGGAAAAAGCACTCTCACAGATCTATGATGAGACCTCTGGAGACTTGCGTCATTCTATAAACTTACTTCAGGCCTCAGCGGGAGTGGGGACCGTATCACTCACCAGTGTAATTGCATCGAGAGGGCTTTCAGGCAAATCCAAAGTAGGGGAAGTTATAAAACTGGCTCTTACTGGCAAATTCACTGATGCGAGGGTTAAACTATTTGAATTAACAAATGTGTACGGGATGTCTGAAAATGATTTTCTCAAATATGCTAATCAGGAAGCTTATGATATGAAATTGGATCGTCCTGATGAATTTGCAGCTCTAATGGCAGAATACGATTACAGACTCGCAGTAGGTGCTCATCCAGAAATTCAGTTAGCTGCGCTGTTGGCACAATTGGGCAAGTTGGGATCAAAGGCTAGTAGATAGCTGCAATATCAGTATTTTGAAGCAATAATTAATAGTCTTCTTCAAATTCCTCTTCACCTTCTTCTTCCTCCACCTCTTCAAAGTCTTCTTCTAAATCCTCTCTCTCTTCGGCACTTTTGTAGGGAAGATCGGCCTCGCCAGGAGCGCCACATACCGGACACTTGAATTCGATAGTCTGACCTTCAAGATCCAGAGGAAATTCTTTAGAAAATATTTCGTCACATTTGGAACATACTAATGTAGTTTGAATATTGTCTTGGCTAAATTTGTGTGATTGTACTCTAAAGATTGTACTCGCCATTCTTTTTACCTATAATTACTTTATTATAAGCCTTCTTGTCGCTAATGCCAATTATTTTTTTATTGAGTACTCTATGATGTTCAGATTGCTTGTAGTTCTGGTTTTGAAGTATAAATGAGTGAAAGGACATGTTCACGTATTTCCTTCTGTTCCATTATGCCACGCTCAGCCTCTGTCAGTATTAAACTTCCATTTCTAACACCACGCATTTTCATGCACAGATGTTCGCCTTCTGCGATAACCAAAACCCCTTTCACTCCCCTCCTCATTACCTCATCTGCAATCTCTTTTGTAAGCCTTTCCTGAATTTGCATTCTACGTGCATATTTTTCAACAAGGCGGACCAATTTCGATATTCCAAAAACTTTACCGGCTGGAACATATGCTATATGTATCTTTCCAAAAAATGGAAGCATATGATGCTCACACATGCTGTAAAATTGGATATCTTTAGCGATAATTGCATCTGCAGCCTCGGTGAAGCTTACATCGAGCTCCGAGTTTATTTTATATCCACCGAATATCTCTTCGTACATTTCCGCCATGCGTGCCGGGGTCCCAATTAGGCCTTCTCGATCTGGGTTTTCACCTATCTCTATCAACAGTTCTCTTAGCAATTTTTCGATTTTTTTCTTTTGTGTTGTTTCTACTCTTTCTGTGTTTATCTTTTCGTCTGGCTGCATCATCTTTTATTATCTGGCCCCTAATTGTTTATGTAACTGAGGTATAATCCTTACCTCTCGGTAGCGGGGAAAAACTATATCGTATAATTTCAGCAGCCGTTCTGTTGTTGGTTCGTCTATTCTATCGCTTGGCTGTATTACAAACCCATTAATCTCTGCAGTACTTACTTGTTGGAAAATATTTTCTACAAGTTTTGCGAACTCTTTACTATCGGTCGAATTAGTCACCACAATTTTGATGTATGTGATTTTGCGGTTTGTAACAGATGTCCTTAAGCACCTAATTTCATTCTGCAATAGATTGTCATAATGATTCGTATCAACTACCTTGGAATCGCTCATCTTGAACTCTACTTTACAAATGTCTATATAGGGTAGGAGTTTTGCAAACCTCCCGGAGTCATAACATGCTGATTCTAAGTATGTCCTAAGTCCCCTCTCTCTAACGAATTTGGCAAGATCTATGACTGCCTCGTATTGAACCAACGGTTCACCTCCGGTAAAATTAACCTTGTATGTATAGGGCTGTAGAAAATCTGCGATTAACTTCTTTACATAGTCAATTGGATAGTTATTACCACTAAACATTGGTAAAGCATGGCTGGTATCACACCATCGACACTTGAGATGACATCCAGCCAATCTCACAAACAGTGTTTTGGTACCAAACAAGATACCCTCTCCTTCGATACTAGTGTATATTTCGCTGAGTTGGATTGTATTAGGGTTCTTTAGCATAACGTGTTTTATCCTTTAAGCCTGCGTTGCTTATTGCAATCTTCCTATTTATACACGATTCGCATATGCCACACTGGATAGGATTTTTACTTTTTTCCATTACCCCGTTGGAATAGCAGCTCCATGTATCGAAAATTCGATCGCCGAGAAGTTTATATCCCTTACTCAATAAATCTGACTTATCTATACCGTTAACTACGGGAGACCACACAGTTATCTTTTGTCTCTTTCCTGACTCTATACCGTCCGATTCGCCCAGATTTAGAGTATTAGTGATTGACCTTATAAAACTTGCACGACAATCTGGATATTGTTTGTCGCCAGTATGTGCCCCGTATGCTACTAGTTCTGCACCAATACTCATAGCCCATGCACTTGCAATTGTGATGAATACTGCATTTCTCAGTGGGACAACAATACTATAATCGAAATGTCGTGGTAAAACTTGTTTTGAGTCTGTTAAGACGTTTGTTTTTCCATAAATCGCCTTCATAAACGCGATATCAACGATTCTATGCTCTGCAATTTTCAAAATCCTTGCGAAATGTTTTGCAGCCCGAATTTCATATCTTGCTCGCTGTCCGTATGCAAAAGTGACCATATAAACATTGTAACCCTCTACCTCTCTCAAATAAGCCGCTGTACAAATCGAATCAAGTCCACCACTCACAATACATACTGCTGCTCTTCTTCTCCTTGCTCGATTTCGGGCAGGCAGAGCATCAAGTTTAGTGGGCAATACACCAAATTAACAATTGATACTATATTATTTGCTACTACTACAACCAGTACTAATCTGGCAAAGGACGACCTTTAATAGTAACAATGTAACTTTTTTCTGCAGGTTCAATTTGATATTTACAACCTACTATTTGACTTACAACGTGCAAATTCGTCTTAAGATGTTCGGTCACTTTTCCTATCCTATATCGTGATTTTCCCTTTGTTAGACTTAACGGGATTACAAGCATATCCGCAAGAAATCGATCGATTGGTACGTTGGCATCGTAGCTTTCAAAAAAATTCTGCGCAGCTTCTTCTCCTATTTTTTCGGCTGATTTATCCTGTGCTCCGACCGAATCACCACCGATAAATGGGCCAAAATCAGAGTCAGAATATACCAAAATCGAACCACCAGGGGATAGTGACGATTCGTGTGAGGAAGAATAACCATTACAACGAACTCCGTGCCTCTCTAATCTTAGCAGAGCAGAAGAAATCTGTCGTTCTGCATTGTTTATTGGGAGATGGCAAGATACACTCGCAATTTTAGGTTCTACGTTTCGTTTATTCAAGAGATCAAGTGAGGATATGTTTTTACAGGGACCAATCTCTGCCTGTATTATTCCTCCCCCCTTTGGGTAGTACCCTCTTTTGAGGATATTTAGGCTGAAATTTATTCCTATAGTTTTATACGCGTTGTGAACGATAAAGCGCAGATAATCAGTAGTAGGGCTCATCTTTACATCAGTACCACCAGTAATCTGAACACTTAGGCTTTTGCCTGATAACGCCACAGTGGGAATAATTGTTTGTAATATCATCGGGATACTACCAGCGGTTCCCGTATCGATTTTTAGCTCGCCTCCTTCATATTTGTCAGGTTTTGGAATAAACGTTATCCGTTCGGCACCTACATTGAGATTGTCTACCCTCGCATGGAATATCTCGGCAAGAGCCCTAGTTGCGTGCAGATGCTGTGGCCTAAGTCCAGGATTCGGACGTTTCGCTCGGATATTTATCACCTCTATAGACTTACCAGTTATTGCAGATAATGAAACGGCGCTACGCAATATTTGTCCTCCACCTTCACCATAGGCACCGTCGATTGTTAGCACAAAAGATCTGCATTCTTGTAGACGTAGAAAGATAAAAATTCTGCTCTACGCTGGGCACATAAAATAGTCATTCTAACGTTGTTGTTATCGTTGCTTCTAGAATAGCACCCCTCAGACAAAATGATTTTTTCCTAAGATATCAAAATTACTTTAAATTATCGAGAATAATTTGAGTATATAAAGTTGAGTATCTAATGTCGCGTGGTATATTTGTAGGAAGATTCCAACCATTTCATTTAGGACACGTAGCAACGATCAAGTTTGCTCTAGATAAGGTTGAAGAGCTTGTAATTGTGATAGGTAGCGCACAGATAAGTCATGAATTCAGGAACCCATTTACTGCTGGTGAACGGATTCAAATGATAAAAGATTCGCTCGATGCAGAACAAGGAATTGATATCAAAAGAATATTGATGATCCCTGTCCACGATGTAGGCTTCCATCCCCTTTGGACGTACCAGCTTGACATTATGGTTCCCAAATATCAATTGGTTTTCTCAAATGATTTCTTTACCTGTGTGTTGTATAAAGAAAGGGGGATTGAGGTCATCCAACCTAGTCTTTATAGAAGGAACGAATTATCTGGTACAGTAATTAGGTCCAGGATGGCACTCGACAGAGATTGGGAAGAACTCGTCTCTACCCAAACTGCTAAATTTGTCGATGATATAAAGGGAATTGAAAGAATCAAAGCGATTTTTATGAAGTATTCCGAATCAAGCCACTAGGTACCAAAATTTAGTGCTGAAATGTTCGATAGAGCTAATAGACATGGTAGATTGTAGTCAGCTGTAGAAAATTTGAAGAAAATGTATTTTTAGATGTCTGTCTATAACTATATGTACAATTGGTGTTTGGAACTACTTATGCCGAAACGAGAATGAACGAGGATAAAACATCGGTCAATATGGAGAAGGAAAGATGGCTCATTGACCTGCAAAAGCTGTCAAACGATGAACTTATGCGTATGTATAACACTCTTAGCACTCGGCGTTATGAATTCGCAAAAGATGCATGGTACATCCCACTCGAGGGGGACAAAAGATGTCCAATTATGATTGCTAAAGGCTATAGAGCACCGGATAGCCCGGAGAAAATGGTCGAATTTCAAGAGACAGCAAAAATACTAGAACAAGAGTACAGGAGATTCATCGATGCTTGGGATTTTGGGCAAATAACAAAGGAGAATCTTGAGGAGGCTGTCCTGGACATTCTAGAGGCAAGAAGCATAGCGATTATTGAACGTTCACGTTGAAGTCCACCATTCGCGGTTTTTGATCCTTTTTTTTCGAATCTTTGAAGCTACAAAATGAAGTAGCTTGACTAAGTTAATCACTATTTGCTACAGTTTTGTTAATATATAGAAAAAATACCACACTGAGCTAGAAATTAGGATTGTCCGTCAGAGATCAGGACAATTTAACAGGATACAAAGAAAAGACCGCAGAGTTGCTTCAGAAACGAAACATTGCCATAGGCGACACTCTTACAATCAGGACCTCTGATAACGAGTTTACAGGCATCTTGATGCCGCGTTATGAATCAGCGAGCAAAAATCATATTGTTATCAAGCTACCAAGCGGTTACAACATAGGGATCGCAAGGGAGAAGGTTCAATCGATTGCTAAAATAACTGAACCAACTCAAGATTTCCATGATGCGCCCGCCACGAACCATGTAACTTTTGAAGATTCGTTTAAACGATTAGGCAAAGAGTACAAAATCAATCAAACAGTCAACCAGAATGATCAGAACAAGACACGTCCCCAAATTGCGCTTATAGGAACTGGCGGCACGATCGCAAGCAAAGTAGATTATCGGACGGGAGGTGTCAGTGGAGTTCTTTCCGCATCCGAGATATATGGTTCTGTACCTGAATTAAAAAATTATGCGTCGATCGAGCCTGAGGTATTGTTAAATAAATATAGCGAAAATCTGAACCCTGCAGACTGGACTATTATTGCTGCTGAGATAAAGGAGAAGGTTGTATCAGGAAAGTATCAAGGGATATTAGTTTCCCATGGAACTGACACTCTGCATTACACGGCATCAGCACTTAGTTTTGCTTTGCAAAACTTACCTATTCCTGTTGTATTAGTAGGTTCACAACGATCCTCTGATAGACCATCCTCAGATGCAGCGCTAAATCTTATAGGCGCAACGATATTTGCTGTAAAGTCTGATCTAGCCGGAGTTTTTGTTAGTATGCACGCTAGCTCTTCGGATGACGTAATCGCTTGTCATATTGGTACCAGA
Organism: Candidatus Nitrosopolaris sp.; assembly: GCA_051985995.1. Taxonomy (GTDB): domain Archaea; phylum Thermoproteota; class Nitrososphaeria; order Nitrososphaerales; family Nitrososphaeraceae; genus Nitrosopolaris. The sequence continues at coordinate 6,684 of JBPYDU010000045.1, read as the reverse complement.
GTACGAAAGAATCATACGAGCAGGCGCGACGCTTTTGAATCAATAGATAGCGAGCCTGTAGCCTTAATCAGAGGTGAAACGCTAGAGACACAATCGCAACAAACTGGGCAAAAACTTAAGAAGCGTAATAATACTAATGGCCTCCTAGTTAGACCGGATTTTGACAAAAGAGCTGTACTACTAAAATACTATCCAGGATTTAATCCAGAATTCATAGCTCATGCGGTGGCAGTAGGTTATAAGGCAATCATCCTTGAAGGAACGGGCCTTGGACATGTTAGTAAAGAGTGCTTTCCATATATCCGAAACGCAGTTGAATCAGGCACACTGGTCTTTATGACTTCGCAATGTATCTGGGGAAGGACGAGAATGACTGTATACGAAACCGGCAGGGATCTCCTGGATATTGGTGTAATACCGTTGTCAGATATGATGGCAGAGACTGCCACCGTAAAAGCTATGTGGGCCCTCGCAAACAGTAAAGACATTAAATCCACCACGAAATTGATGCAGGAAAATATCGCGAATGAAATATCGATGTCTATACCTATATTATAGGTAAGCTTAAAAGCTTTCAAGGACAAATTTGAATTTGTAACTTTGACAATAGATCCACTAGTTATTAATCTTAAGGTTGGGATTGAAATTCATCAGCAGTTAGCAACCAATAGCAAATTATTTTGTAGCTGTAAATCTCAAGAGATAGAGAAGTACGGCGCGACCTTTGTTCGTAAATTGCGACCAACGCAGAGCGAATTGGGTTCGTACGACCCTGCAGCCCTATTCGAGTTCAAAAAGATGCGTACGATAAAGTATCACGCATCAGCTGCTTCTAGTTGCTTAGTTGAGGCCGACGAGGAACCTCCTCACGACGTTGATAAAGACTCGCTCGAAACTGCACTTATAATTTCCCTAGCTCTTCATTCGGATATCGGCGATGAGCTCCATGTTATGCGTAAAATCGTAATTGATGGCTCGAATACCGGCGGGTTTCAGCGAACAATTTTAGTTGCCAATGGTGGATATCTTGACGTTAATGAAAAAAGAGTGAAAGTGCAAAGTATTTGCCTTGAAGAGGATGCCGCCAAATTGATTTTAGACGACGGGGCAATTAGGGAGTACGGACTGGACAGATTAGGAGTGCCACTAGTCGAAATTGCACTCGAACCAGTGACATGCACGCCCGAGGAAGTAGTGCAGATTGCACTTACCCTCGGCAGGCTATTACGAGCAAGTAAGAGAGTAGCACGAGGACTTGGTAGCATAAGACAGGATGTTAATATCTCGATAGATAAAGGGGCTGTGGTTGAGGTAAAGGGTGTGCAGCGATTGGACCAACTTGTAAAAGTAATAGAATATGAAATGCTGAGGCAGCATGGTCTAATTACAATTGCCCAAAAGCTAAGAGATAGAAAAGATGTTGAAAAACAAATTGGCGGCAGAGTAGAAGATGTGACCGACATTTTAGCAAATTCTACTTCAAAAGTAGTGATAAATTCACTTCAAGAAAATAATAGCATATTTAAGGCTATCAGAGCGAGGGGTTTCGGAGGTCTGATAGGATTTGAACCGTATCCAGGAATACGTATAGGCAAGCAACTTAGTGAGCTAGTTAGATTTTATGGACTGAAAGGCGTATTTCATTCGGATGAGTTACCAGCGTATGGTATCAACAGCGAAGAAGTTCAGGCAATAAAAAATAAATTGCGAATTGATAGCGAAATGGATGCATTCGTGATCGTTGGTGGTCCAAGCTTTAAGGTCGATTTTGCATTAGAAGCCATAATTCAAAGGTTAAAGGAGGCGTTGAAAGGTGTTCCGCCAGAAACACGCGCTGCTACATTTGACGGTAAAACGCTATTCAGTAGACCGAGACCTGGGGCCGCAAGAATGTATCCTGAAACCGATGTTCCGTCGATCCCAATCGAAAGTTCAAGAATAGCATCGCTATCCGAAAAGATACCCAAGTCAATGGACGAAATCCTAAGCTCCTTAGCCAGGAAATATGGCCTGAACAAGAAACTTGCAGAGCAAATCTTCGATTCTGATTATTTCAACATATTTGAGGAAATAGCCTGGTCGGTGAAAGAAGTAAGTCCAACATTTATCGCATCAAAACTTACAGAAGACATAACTAATCTGGAAAGACGGGGATTGGATCGAGCAGTAATAACGGATGAAATTCTTATTGATATTTTCAAAAGACTTGATGCTGGGACAATCGCTAAAGAATCCGTGATCTCAATTTTCGAAAAATTGATGACGAAAGAGGCTGGAACAGTCGAAGATGCCAAAACGTCACTCGGCATAACATCTATAAGTGATCAAGAATTGGACGCTGCTATAGAGGAGGTTCTAAAAGAGAACATATCTATTATTATTGAAAAACGATATGAGGCAGTTGGCATACTCATGGGAAGAAGCATGGCACTCTTTAGAGGAAAAGTAGATGGCCATAAAATTAATTCATTATTGAGGAAAAAACTAGAATATTTGTTGATGAAGGCCAACAGCTCTGGCGAAAACTCATCCGCACCGGCCTGACTACGCTGATGATACTAGCTAATAAAGCTCGCCCTTTTTGAAGAACCTTGTGTTTCGAATTATCCGGCGATATCAATCACTTTCGAAGCAAAGTGTGAGCTTAATAATTATTTAATTAGCACGTGCCTTGATGTATCAAGGCATGGTTGTGATGAAGCTAATCTGCTCTTCTTTTGCGTCACTAGCTTTGCTTTTTACTGTGATGCTAATCGGAACTTACGTTGATGCCTCACATCAAGGGTTATCGTGCCCTGATTGGCCTCTATGTCCAAACGGGTTCAATTTCCCACCAAAAAAGTACCTTTTTGAAGAAATTCATAGAATTGTCGCAGCAGTTACTGCGAGCGTTATCATAGCAACAGCATGTTATGCTACAAAGAAAGTAGGAATTGTGTGCAAACCTGCAATTGCAGCCGGTATTATAGCCGCGGTTCAAATTGTGTTGGGTATGCTAGTGGTCGATACAAAATTAGAAGCATTACTTGTAGCAACCCATTTATCAACGGGTGTATTTCTATTTGCCTTGGTTCTAATTACATTTGTCTCATCTTATCGATTAACTAAGATACCAAACCATACAAGCCATTATTAATAAAGACGTAAAGTCGTATTCCTGACTGAAAGGGCAATTTTCTGTAATATCATATAGCAAGGGAGCACATGGTTATCGTATGGTCTGAAGCATCTCAGGTGAATCAGCGAGCATTTAGCTTATTTATCTTACAATGACCCTTCCAGTCATCCAAGGATGGAACACACATGTGTATTCATATAAACCCGCTTTCTCGAAAGTTATCGTGAACGTTCTTCCAGCTTGAATGCCTGGAGGGATCTGGCCAGTTGGGAACAACCAGCCTGAATTAATATACTTCTCACTTCCATTCATAGAATATTTTGCATTCCAATTAAGGAATGTCACGCTGCTATTTGAATTAATGACGACGGGATTGTATGCCCGAGCGTTCGCGGCTATTATGAAACTTGTGTGATTTTGTCCAGGGACAACAATTGGTTCGCCGTTAGAACCAGGTGATGGCATAGGGGTTAATTGAGCAGATTTTGACACCTCTACGGGCAAAAATGGTTGTATTGGGTATAAACTACCCATGAGAAAGGTAACAGTATGGGGTTCTGGGACTTTGGTGGGATTGTACCAAGTTACACTTCCTCCGGTTTTAATTTCGACCGTCTGCGGGAAGAACTGGGTTGATGATACATTATTGTCTCCCCCACCAGTCTTTACTTTGACTACATTTTCCGTTGTGGAATTATTTGATATATTTGCATTAGTCAAAAGCGTTGCAGGAATTAATTCCCCAAATACGAATACTGGTCCCGACATCCTATGTGTGACAACTACCAATAACATTCCTATGACCACACCTATAGCGAGTGCACTATTTAATAACACCAATTTATTGTTCACCCTTCTCTTTCACCAACAGTGAGGCACTACTTTAATTTAATAGATACTCCTGAATGTGCTCATACCTGCTTTCGATTACTAGGATTATTGGCATCAGAATAATTGTCAGCACTGGTCGTACTAAGGTACTTCTTATATAATATTATGAAAATGTTATTGCAGCTGCTACCTAGGAGCAAATGTATTCTGGACCTTCTTATGCTGAGTCCTTTCGAGAACAAATGAGGAATACTGAGAGTTACTAGACCTTGCGATTCTCTTCCCCTCTTCTATGCTTTCTTCTTCGGTAATAATTCCACTTTATATAATTCCTTAGCTTCAAATAATTCATCAATGGAACGAGATGAAATCATTAAGCGGATCGACATCCTTATTCGAGGGTTATCACAACCAAGTACTAAAATAAATGGGTCTACGGAAATAGGAATCGTAAAGGCAGAAGTAGAAGAGGAAGATAAACCAAAGTTAGGCGCTTTATTAGAGGATCTAATTGTATTGCTGAAAGACGACCCTGAAAATAGAGGTAAGATAAAGGGAACAGTGGGCAGACTAATGGATGGCTATGGACATATCAAACCTATATCAGAATTGCTGGGATCAGTGAAACTGTGTTTTTTAGATCGGGGGGACTAATAAAATCTTAGCATCGCATAAACCATATCGATCCTCCCAGTCTTTCAATGACTACATTAGGCGAAATTAGATCTTCGTCTTACCAAACTTGAAAGTGTCTTTCGAATGAAATATTTTCCCTCCAATAGTGTAGCATATTCAAATTCCCATAAATGAGAAAAGACAAATGGTCCTTATAGGCCGAAATAATTTTTCAGTATAGTTCCATATTCATTCCGCTTTTTCCAGTATTAAAAGTCTACAATATTACAAATAGAATCAATGTATTCATCACTTTTGAATCCTGCTAATTTTGATCTATTAATATTCAGATACTCAAATTAGTATGACTGCTAGTGCAAAAAACATCTACATTTTATTGAATAGTATACGAGGACTCGTATGCGCTTCGACTGGAAGACCGAATCTGGGAATGAAATTAAGCATTTGAGATCATTTCAAGAGACCCGGAAAGGAATAGCTGCTGAACTTAAACGCTTTCTCGCAGGCGCGCGACGACTTACAAACCCCCCATTGAAACAGTGAAGTAAATTCGCCACTGTGTCGTTGAATGGTACTGGGAGCAACATGAGAATAAATAATTGTTAAAAATAAGCGAACAAAACTATAGAGAAGAGAACGATACTAGTAGCCCAAAATATTATCTATTACATTCGAAGGAGAAACAAAGACAACCGTGAATAGCATGTGGTTGCTACAAAACTTTATTTAATCTAAGTCATACGTGATTTGTTTTAATGTAAATAGACGACTACAAATATTAGTCTTATATAAATACTTAGTCTCCCAATCGCTTTGGATATTATTGGAAAACAACCCGCTCGATATAATTGCAATGATTCTCGATACTCTCAACTTCGCAAGGGGTCAAATTATACTTAATCGTTTCTTATCGCCTGATCAATTGCATAATTATTTGACGGTGTTAAAAGAAAATGGTATGCTAGCTTACGAACAAGACAATCAAACCTATAAGACTACACACAAGGGGATGTACTTCTTGCAAATTTATAACCAAGTTGGTGATTTGGTAGCACCTATCGACATTTAGTTTGTGTATATTACTGTTCTATTGACTTGAGTGCATAACCAAGCATTATCATAATTATCATGAGCGAATTATTTCTTCTTTAACAAAATTTTTGATCTCGATTTGGCTGATTGCTGCGCAGGCGCCACCGAGTACTATTACGGGCTAATGAAAATATGTATAGAATTTTTTCATTTCAGTGAATCATATTAAATTGGTAAAGGTATCTGTTATTTCATTAATAATTTCAATCTGGGCACTCTTCGACCAAAACCTTGGATTGTTCTCCTATACCGCTAAGATAAATCTAGTGCCCTTGCTTGCTCGGCAAACTTTCATTAATGAATTGCATGTTTTGCATCAGCACATTTGTATAAAAATTGTTTCACCTGCTGTGCAGTGAAGGAAATTACCGAATAAGCTTCCCTCCTGTAGACTTGCGAACCTTCTGTCAAACATTGCATAAGTTGTCAATTTTTGCAGGGCTTTTGTCAGTATGAGGTTTCTATCTCGAAGATCATCTTCTAAAACGATATTTACATTTGTCAAGTTGATGCGAAGTGCGGGATTTGAACCCGCGATCCCGAGCTTGGGAAGCTCGTACCTTAACCGGGCTGGGCTAACTTCGCTCGCAATTACAGACGACAAATTTGGCATAATAAGATTGTTATTCGCAAGCGCAGACTGTACAGGACAATTAGACTAACTGCTGTTATGACCCTCGACCATCAAGCACTTAGATCGGACCTTGTTAATGTTTAAGCCGAAAGAAAAAGCCATCAACGGATGAGCCGTCCCGTGATATTAAGACATTTTTAGTAGAGGCAGCTCGTAAGTAGACGGGCTAATCTTGTCTATCGAAAATAGGATATTGGAGTAGACATTCGTATTGTTGGTCTTATTATCCGAATAATGAATTAAATACATAGGTGCATCGAGTCCTTGTTTGATTAGTCCGCTTGTCAACGCTGGTAAATCATCTGAAAAGCGAAAAGTACGGTGATCCTTCAAATACAACTCCATAAAACCACGCCAATGTTTTTCTCCAATG
>JBPYDU010000044.1:0-66991 GCA_051985995.1 Candidatus Nitrosopolaris sp. | reverse complement strand
AGGAACCTACGGACGAATTGGTTTCTATGATGAGACCTTCAGAGGTCCTTGAGATCGCAAAAGCCGGGAAAAAACTCAGGTGTACAGAGGCCCTATTTGTTACCGGAGAAAGGCCAGAACAGAAGTATCCCCAAGCAAGATCCTGGTTACATTCCCTTGGTCATTCTTCCACAATTGAATACATAAGGGAACTGAGTGAAAATATATTGGAAAAAACAGGTTTACTTCCACACACTAATGCTGGTAGCCTGACAAAAAAGGAAATGTCGCTCTTGAAAGATACCAACGTTAGCATCGGAGTTATGCTCGAGTCTTCTAGCGAGCGACTAGCCCAAAAGGGGATGCCGCATGAAATGGCTCCCAGCAAAAATCCGAAAGTAAGAATAAAGACCCTAGAGGATGCCGGCGATCTAAGAATACCGACTACTACAGGATTGCTTATCGGTATAGGCGAAGAACCCCAAGACATCATCGATTCTTTGTTCTTAATAAAAGGTATCAATCAAAGATACGGCCACATTCAAGAGGTGATAGTACAAAACTTCGCACCTAAACCAGGAACACCAATGTCATCAACCCTGCCACCCGCAAATAGCTTTTTCTTAACGATCGTAGGCGTAGCAAGAATCGTGTTAGGAGAAATGAATATTCAAGTTCCCCCAAACCTCACCCCGTGTACTTTCGGAAAATATCTGGAAGCAGGTATTAACGATTGGGGTGGCATCTCGCCTCTAACGATTGACCATGTTAATCCCGAATTTTCATGGCCCAGCATATCTTACCTGAGAGATGTGACGCAATCGAAGGGTTACTCTCTAAGAGCGCGGTTACCAGTTTACCCCGAATTCTTGTTCGACAATAGGTTTATTCCTGAGACGCTCAGAACCTACGTAGAGCCTATCTGTGACGATTTCGGACTTGTTCAGGAGGAATATTTAGTATGACACTCGACTCTGTATTGAAGAATCTCGACCCGATAATCTCAGAGACTTTGGATAGAGCATTGAGCGACAAGGATATTTCCGTTGAGCAAGGAACCGAACTGCTCGACTCCAACGGGACCGAACTGAATATGATTCTGAGAATTGCAGACGAGCTTCGGCAAAGGACAATAGGGGAAAATGTTACATACGTAATAAACAGGAATATTAATTTCACAAATGTCTGCATCAAACGTTGTGGTTTCTGTGCTTTTAGTCGTGATTTTAGACAGGAGGAAGGTTATTTCCTGCCTACGGCGGAGATTCTAAGAAGAGCTAAGGAAGCTTGGAGGTTAGGCGCAACAGAGGTTTGTATCCAGGCCGGCCTACCTCCAAAAATGGATGGGTATTTGTATATTGAAATCTGTAGAGCGATAAAGAAAGAACTCCCAGACATTCATATACACGCGTTTTCTCCTGAGGAAGTTCTATACGGAGCACTTCGGTCTGAAGTCTCTGTCGAGGAATATTTACGAATGTTGAAGGAAGCCGGCGTTGGTAGTCTTCCAGGAACAGCTGCTGAAATATTGGATCAAAACATGCGAGACCTCATTTCTCCTGGAAGGATCAGTGTTAAGGATTGGATAAGGGTGGTCAAGCTTGCGCATTCGTTGGATATTCCGACAACGTCTACTGTCATGTATGGCCATGTGGAATCATCTCAGCACAAAGCAAACCATCTTGGGGTGCTACGAGAAATTCAGAAAGGTACGCACGGCTTTACCGAATTTGTGCCCCTTAGCTTTGTGCATAATGAGGCGCCCATGTATAATAAGAATAAGAATAATAATAATAATAATGGCCCGATGTCTCACATGCGGCCTGGCCCCAGCGGCAATGAAGTAATCAAGATGCATGCCGTTTCACGAATCATGCTAAACCGCTACATAAATAATATTCAAGTCTCATGGGTCAAAGAGGGACCGAGAATGTCTCAGCTTTTGCTTGGAGCAGGTGCGAACGACTTTGGTGGCACACTTATGAATGAGAGCATCTCTACAGCAGCAGGTGCACAATACGGGCAGCTAATGAAACCTAAGTATTTACATTCAGTAATCAGAGAAGCAGGCCGAGTACCTGCGCAGCGCACGACTCTTTATTCACTGATCAAGATTTTCGGTCTAGAACCCCTAGAATCTGAATCTAGTTTAGATAAGGTCGATCCCAGTGGATTTGGATCCTATCACGAATTGATCAAGCTGGACAGATTTAGATATAGAAAACAAATTTGATCTCTCAAATCATCTCCTAAAAATTCTTTCACCAAAATCCAGAACATCCAATTAGAATATCATTTTGAATTTGCAGCCATAGGTGACACGTAGTATGTCTCAATCACAGAACCATAACTTGCTTAGATAAAATCTTGTTCGTAAAAACTAGACACTCAGTATTGTGCCTTTAACAAAATTTTCGAATTCGATGTCTGTCATTGACTTGCGAGACTCGGTTATCATAGCGGCATCATTACCTACCATATAGCGAGGTAATATTGGCTTGGATTGTATTGCCTTCAATACAGTGGATGCTACTTCGACAGGTAATGATCCTAATTCAGGCATGCGACCCATGTCGTTAGTTAGCTTTCGAGTAATATCAGAATATGGAGAAGACAACCGCTTTGCTCTTTGTGCTACGACTATAAGGTTCGTAAACGCCGAAGGTCGGATGATTCCTGGTTCGATAATTGAGACATCGATACCGAAGGGTTCTAATTCATATCTTAGCGATTCACTCAAACCTTGAATCGCAAATTGTGAACAGACGAACGCCGAAGAGCAAGGGAATCCGATTTGTCCGGCGACGGAGTTAATGTTGATTATAACCCCGCTTCTTTGTTTACGCATGATCGGCAGAACCGACCTTAACATTCTCGTGATGCCGTAAAAATTTGTTTCAAATTGTGCTGCCATTTCCTTCGCGGAAATATCCTCGAAACACCCTAGCAAGACGTAACCAGTACCGTTCACCAGCAGGTCAATCAATCCTTCATTTTTCAATACCTGTTTCACTGCGTTTGTAACAGAAGAACTGCTATTGACATCTAGTTTAATCAGTTGCAAAGATAACTTTTCGCTGTCAGCTATGTGTGATAATTTATTGGCTTGGGCGGAGGCTTTTGTTCCTGCATAAGTTACATAGCCATTTCTTGCTAGTGATAATGCTGTCTCGTAGCCCACGATAGTAGAGGTGTCCGATAGAAGTGCAACCTTTTTCAACTTCAACTTGTTTTCCATACCGAGGATATTAACACTTTTCGGGTAAGGTTTAAGAATAGTAGCGAGGGTCTTTTGTGTGTTAAATTCGATGGAATCGGCTACAACCACCTCTACCGTACTCCGTGCAAAATGGCATACGCTCCAACATAATGGTGTAGCATTTCCTCCTCTCTATCAAGCAAGACGGCTAAGCATTATTATTGATGGAAGAACCTTACGCCTCGATCCAGCCCAAGAAGAATTGGTTTACGCATGGGCAAAGAAAAAAGATACCCATTATATACTAGATCGTGTTTTTCAGCTCAATTTTTTGAGTGACCTGAAAAAATTGCTGCCGATTGATTTTCAAACTATTAATAAAATAGACGTTATTGACTTCTCCGAAGCCTTTCAACTAGTAGATCACGAAAAGAAAGTGCGTGAGTCCGAGCTGGAGAGAGTTCGAAACCTTCCCCTGGAGGAGAAACGAAGCCTGACTCTCTCAAAACGGTTAGAAAAAGAAAAACTGAAAGCAGCTTATGCCAAAGCCATCGTAGATGATGTTGAAGTGGATATAGCCAACTGGCTAGTCGAACCGCCAGGATTGTTTATGGGCAGAGGCCAGCACCCTCTGCGAGGAAGATGGAAACCACGCATACGACCTCAAGATGTCATACTTAATCTTGGGGAAGATGCTCCTGTGCCCGAAGGAACGTGGCAAGATATAGTACACGATCATTCGTCGACTTGGCTTGCAACCTGGACAGAAAAGTTAACCGGTAAAAGAAAGTACGTCTGGTTACATGACTCTGCTACCCTTAGGCAGAATAACGAAAAAGAAAAATACGATAAGGCCAACAAATTAGGAAAGCACATCAATAAAGTGCAAAAAGAAATTATTCGGAGGATGCTCAGATCAACTGAAATTAATCAAAAGAAGATCGCTAGCGTCGCTTACCTCATATTTAAGCTCAATATGAGAGTGGGTGACGAAAAAGATCCAGAAGAGTCCGATACTGTAGGTGCTTCAACTTTGCGAGTAGAACATATCAAATTCCCAGAAAGTGATGGACAAATTTGTGTAGAGTTCAACTTTTTGGGTAAAGACAGCGTTCCATGGCAAAAAACACTCTTGGTTGATTCTCAAGATACAAAGGGCCTCTACGACAACCTTAAGTTATTCATGAAGGGGAAGCAGCCAGGCTCTCAGATTTTTGATGGAATCACTTCCAGCAAAGTTAATGCCTTCCTTCGAAGTATTGATCCCAAAAGTGTACCAGGATTAACTGCAAAAGTCTTTAGAACTTTTACGACTACAAGAACAGTGAAGGAATCACTAGCAAACCCACCCTTAAGGATTAATGAGAAGTCACCCGAAGCACGGAAAATCTATGTAGCCAAAATGGCCAATCTGAAAGCAGCTGTTACCTGTAACCACAAAAAAGGCATCGATCCAAATAACCCCGCTAGTAAAAAGGCTATAGAAAGATACGAAAATTCATTGCTGAAAAAGCGAGAAACAATCGAGAAGCTAAAGCGCGATATCGAAGCTAAAAAATGGAAAACTGAAATTCAAAAGAATAAACTGGAGCAAAGATTAGAAAGGGTTGAGTTGCAGCTAAAACTACAGAAAAATACCCGTGATTACAACCTTGGCACGTCTTTGAGAAACTACGTTGATCCTAGGGTCATGAAGTCATGGATGGCTTACGTTGGGCTCGACTGGAAAAAAATATACACTTCCACACTTCAGCGCAAGTTCAGGTGGATTGAAGATTACACTATGAGAGAATTAAAAGCATTCTATCCGAGCGCAAAAGAAATGCAAGACAAAGCCGTAGAGGTAGTCCAAGATGAGAGCTAACTTGGGCGGTGTTCAATTCATTTTATGTATTTCTTAGACACTCCGCAATTGTGATACCTCCATAATATTATTTCAATATGGCAAACAACCGGAGAAAAACGTTTCTTACGTGTGGGATAGTATTCACTTTAGTATTAGTTGTTATGGCTTCTGAGCAAAAAAATACGTACACGTTTCAGCAAACCAAGGCGGACAAGTATTCTATAAGTTCACTTTTTGTCGCCCTCTTATCAGATGGCACTGCTCTAATAGAACAAGACGTAGTTGTCAATCCGTTACTCCCCAACACAGCAGTAGTTCTCTATGGAAAGACAGTTAATGGTCTAAATGTAATGGATTACAAGGGCAAATCGATAGAATACCAATCTAGTCAGCAGCTAGGGCAGGTGGTAATAAACTCTACCGGTATCTCTAATGCCCGGTTATCATATGAAACTCCAGATCTTGTTAATAAGCAGGGAAGAACATGGACCTTTTCGTTCAATTCCACTACTGGTTTTTCCTTAAAACTACCCACGAATTCGACGATCATTGACTTGGGCAACCAATTTCCGACATCTGTCACTCAAATTGGTGAACAAGGATTACTTACTTTTCATCCTGGGCATATCCAAATTAGCTATGTAATTGGATATTTTGGAACGGAAGCTCAGGCGAATGCAAGTGTCGAATCTGCAGTTACTGCAATCAAGGATGCAAGGAACAGATATCCAGGAATAATATTGGCAGATGCACAAAGCCTTCTCGAGCAGGCATTGATCTCTAAATCTACCAAAAAATATTCAGACGCAGAAAAATTTAGCACGCTAGCGAACGATCTAACTGTCAATAGCACAAGAGGCTATGCTGCATCCCAAAACGCGATTGAAGCAGGAGAACAGCAGATGAGAAAAGCGGCTGAAAATGGGTACGATACCAGTGCAGCTACAGCATTGCTTTCTCAGGCAGAGACCGATTTCTCTAAAGGCCACTACAACATGGTCAAAGTGCTAGTTGGTGAAGCGATTACATCGATTGGCAACAACCCTTCTAATTCATTTCCAGTATATGGGATCATAGGAGGCATCGCGTTAGGGGGTACGGTCGTAGTCATTGTACTTAGAAAAAAAATAATACCGAAACGTTTGCAGGTTGAAGATGAGCATGATTCTGTAAGCGACCCGTTATCTGATATTACATCTAATAGCCGCCCCTCACCTCGCCCCTCATCGTTAATACCAAAACCATCGACGCCAATACCGGATGAGCCGGTTATCCCGGCAACCACGATGGAACGATATGTGCTTTCGCGAATGCTAACACGAATTCTTGCCGAGAAGCCTCACCTTCGACCTGAGGACCAAGCCGTTCTCTTGTATTTAGCCGAGAAGGATGGCACAGCGTTTGAGAGTGAACTGCGTAATAAGTTTCTGTTACCAAAAACTACAATTTGGCGATTGGTGAAGAGACTTCAGAGAGAGGGATTAATCGAGATCACAAAGGCGGGAGGACAAAATCTAATAAAGCTGCGATGGTGAAGCTTAGAACCCTTCTAAAAATTTACATTTCTCGTCTTTGCTGAAGCCAATGCTTAATTAGTCCCCTCGATATATTGTGAGACAAAAGAGCGATGCCTACAGCTTACGTGCTAATCAATTGTGACCTCGATCATAAAACTGAAGTTATAAGGGACCTAAGCGACCTAGCGGGACTATTGGAAGTTTCAGAGGTGCATGGAGCATACGATATATTGGTAAAGTTAAACCAGGCAAGCGTGGATGAGTTGAAAGAAACTATAAAGTGGCGTCTCAAAAAAATTTCTGATATCAAGTCTACCGTTACGCTAATAGCAATTGAAGGCGCAGACAGAGGGACGTCATAAGTCATGCAAATGAGGGTTGGAATCACTAGCTAAGAGAATCCATATTTTTGCCAGTTTCGGTCCACGATTGCCTTTGTGTCTTCGTCAACCACAGCGAGTTGTTGAACTTCTCTGGCATATCCCTCTTCCTTCCACTTGGTTGTAGCATCAATTCCTAACTTTGAGCCCAAATTCACTAAAGGTGAGGCCGGATCCAGCGTATCAGTGGGTGTATTGTCGATCACCATAGTGTCTCGTTTAGGATCCGATCTGGTTGTAATAGCCCATATTACTTCGTCTAGGTTATGTATATTGATATCCTGATCGACTACAACAAACATTTTGGTAAGTGATAGCTGGCCCATGCCCCACAGTCCCATCATTACTTTCTTCGCTTGGCCAGGATATCGTTTCTTTATGGAAACGATTGCTAACCCCTGAAACCAACCTGCTGCAGGCATGGCGAAGTCAAATACTTCTGGCTGGAATAACTGGATTAATGGCAAGAACGAGCGTTCAATAACTTTCCCTATATATGCATCTTCGAGAACTGGTTTACCGACAACAGTTGTCAGGTAAATCGGGTCTTTTCTTTTAGTTAGGCCGGTGAGTGTGAAGGTCGGAAATGGCTCTGATGGGGTATAATAGCCAGTATGATCACCGAACGGGCCTTCCATGCGAACATCGGAAGGATCCACATAACCTTCTAAAACGATTTCGGCGTTAGCGGGGACCTCCAAATCAATCGTGTTGCATTTTACGAGCTTCAGTCCTTTCTTTCTCATAATACCGGAAAAGAGGAATTTATCCATTCCTTCTGGAACAGGAGCGATCGCAGAAAGAACAGTTGCCGGATCGGCGCCTACAATGATGGCAACTTGGAGTGGTTTTCTCTGTTCTTTTGTTATTTCGTAATGCAGTGCACCGCGCTTGTGAGTCTGCCAGTGAATTAGGGCTTTCCTATCGCCAAGAATCTGAATTCTATAAACACCTAAGTTTCGGACGCCTGTGTCGGGGTGTCTCGTGACAGTTAGTCCGAACGTAATAAATTTGCCGGCATCGTTAGGAAATGATTTCAAAATTGGCAAAGAATTCAGGTTAGCATCTTGTGTTTGCATTATTTCCTTGACAGGTCCTGTTTCTATCTGTCTCGGACCGTAGTCGGAGATTTCTGAGAGTTTCGGCAACATTTTGAGTCTATTAAGCATACCGGAGGGAAATCTGAGCTTAGTCAGATCTACTATACGATTACCAATTTCTGTAAAGTCTTCTAGATCTAGTGCGATTTGTAATCGCTTTATGGTCCCGAAGGCATTACCAAGGATAGGTATGATGGAGCCTTCCACATTTTCAAAAAACACTGCTGGTTGTCCTTTCGCATACATCAGCCGGCGCATGATTTCAGCGATCTCCAAATCAGGATTTACCTTCGTCTTTATCCTTTTTAACTCGCCGGCTCGATCCAATGCCTCAACATATTCCCCTAAGCTTTCGAACGGCATGAGGTCTATATCAAGGAGAAAGGTTAGATAAGCATTCTCTAGTCTAGCCAACTTGGAAATTGCAGCGTAAATCTGATTATAACTACCTGCTTGACCCTTTTTCTAATTATTATGGTGGCATTTTCTAAAACCGTGTGTCCATGTAAATCGAGCTAAGAACAGTTGGTATGAGGACATAGTAGCAAGGCAAGGCATAGCGAGTCAACATGGGTACAGAGCACAGGTAAAACCTTGGCTTGGATTTGGTGTTAGTTGCACGTCTTCCACCACTATCAGAGGATGAGATTTAAAGTTTCTTCCAAGCATGAAATATAGACTGCTTTGTGTCCAGTGACCTGAGCCAAGATTCCTTCTTCACTATAGGAATTCGATTAACTCTCGATACGGTGGACATATTTCTATAGATCATCTCATATTGGTGAATAAAATTATGAGGAGCTGCGTTCCACGGTGTTTTTCTTTCATACCAATCAATATTAATAATATGCTCATTTGACATATCAACGATTTTAATGATGACCTCTTCAATTTCTGATGGTAATACATGCATAAGAACTTCAGACGATATGACCAAATCATATTTTCTTTCATTTTGAAAAGACTGAATATCAGAAACAATGAAATTAAGTGGATTATGCTCTTTTGTGTCTATCGCGGGTTTAACGAATACTTTAGCATTCTCTATTTGATCTGGCGATAGATCTATAGCGGTATATTCCTGGATATTTGGAAAATTTGATAACAATAACTTCGTGATACGTCCGAATCCACAGCCTACTTCAAGAACAGTTGAAAAGGACGAAAATGAAGAGGGAATGTTTTTCAAATAATCAAGCAGGACTCTTTCCTGTAATTCAGAGTTTTTGTTATATCGAAATTCTTCTTTGTACTTCTTTCCACGCTCAAACCAATATTCATTAGGAATGTACCGCAATTTGTACAACCACCATCTACCTCTAATTAAGTTTAATTCGTCTTGTGAAGTTTTAATATATGCTTATTCAGCAATGTCGGATGTGGCGAGCGAGGGGGTATTACAGCAGCAACTAATTCCTTTCGGTACTGCTGGACTTCGAAAATGGCGGCAGGATGTGGCTGACATCGTCTAAATCGATTCTCACCGTATTATCATTTTAAAGACTATATATGGGATTTCTATTAAAGACCATATACTTGATGGGCCGAAAGGGAGTTGAACCCTCGACCTTTCGATTATCAGTCGAACGCTCCACCAAACTGAGCTATCGGCCCCGTTGTCGTTTGAAATCTCTCAAAATAAGTGTTATTTAATCGTGTGGCTCGTAATCGCCAAATGCATTTAAGAGCATCGTGCGATATAGAATGCGTGGTAAATGGCTGAAGCAATCAGCAATATGGCCATAATGACGAAAGCGAACAGCATTGAAGCCGAGGAAGCCGCAAGAAGAATCACGAGATTACTTGCACCTCGAAAACTTAATGTATACGCAGTATACCCCTTGACAATCGAAGATAGTCTATCAGTTAAAGCAGAAGATCTCAAAAAGCTTGAACTCGACATGGTTTTTGCCATAGGTGGGGATGGCACAACATTAAGGGCTTTTAGACACATTCCACCGAAGACAGCTGTATTGAGTGTGAACGTTGGTGGCAACAGAGGCATTTTATCGGAAACAGGAATTGCTTCATTGGACGAATCCATAAATGCTATACTTTTAGGACAGTATTTTCAGGAGAGCCGTATAAGAATCCTGGCAGCTACTAGGGAGAACACCTTTCCGGCAGCCTTAAATGATATCATGATAATAAGGGTAAATCTGACGAGAACGCCTCTGCTATCTATAAAGCTTATGGATCACGTCATAGAGCACCGAATGGATGGGCTCGTGATCTCTACTCCAACAGGCTCCACAGGGCACTCATTTTCAATCGGCGGTCCAGTGTTATACGAAAGGTTGGAATCATTGCTCCTTTCCCCGATCGCCCCGATGAGTAGAATGCCACATTTGGTACTCCCACCCGATGAAATCGAAGTCAAGAGCACTCATGATATTAGCTTGGTAGTGGACGGCCAGGAAATATTCCGAATCATCGCAGATGAACCTCTGAAAATTTCTCGCCATCCACATGACGCACAATTCATTCGTATGAAAAAAAGAGGCATGAGACAGATTGTCAAGCTCGGATTCTAGCGAATTCGTTTTGGATTCGAGTGCATTTTATGCAGGGATTCCGTTCCGCTCTTCAAAGAAATGCTTTACTACCGGGGGAGTTTATGATGAAGTAAAACACATCAGAAGATCTTACTCACCATTAGAGGCCCTAATTGACGCAGGTAATTTGATAATTATGCAACCTGAAAAAAGTTCCCTGAATAAGGTCATAAGTAGTGCAAACGAAACAGGTGATCGTCGCAAACTTTCGCCGGCTGATATTTCGGTAATTGCTCTTGCGTTTCAACTGAGGAAGACTCTAATTTCGGACGACTACGCAGTCGGGAATGTCGCAACATCGTTGAAAATCCCAGTCAAAACACTTACATTCAAGGGTATTAGTGAGTTGAGAAGGTGGGTCTCGTTTTGTAAGGCGTGTGGTAAAGCGTACGAATCTGAAATTAGCATGTGCAGAATCTGTGGATCTCGGCTCAGACGACGGTTCAAGGTGGTAGGTGACAAACCCTAAAAGTAATTTTTCAACCCTAGATTGTTGCGGTTTTGGTCGCAGATATTAAGGCTAAATCTGAATCTGATCCTTCGTTAGATCTAATCAGGGGATTGGTTTTGAAAGCTTAATATGAATGGTATTTTCTATGCCATTGTTTTTGAAGTCACGTATTATCTTTGGATCATTGCCGACATGTTTAAGATAAGATGCAAGGAGTAATACCATGCGTGATACCAGTTCAGTCCCAACTTTTGATCGGATACTTAGTATATTATTGAGTTTGTCATGAGTTATATCACCAGAACAACTGATACGTAATGCGCAGTCGATGACGCTCAGCATTTCATAGATTTCAATATCAAATATTTCTATTCCAAATTTCTGTGCCGACTTTAATAAAGCGGATGTAGGTTCATCCCAATTTTTAGAGATGTGTTCATGCATGTTTACATTTTCAAGTATCTTAACTAACTTGTTTGCTTTCATAACGATTCGAGGTTGTATATTTACAATTTGCCGCACTTCCAACGCATTGTTCCACTCTTTCTCGAAACTTCTCAATTGTGACAACCCAAATATGTCAATAGATGCAAAAAGAGCAGCTTTCCCGTTACTGCTATCGACTGCCACCATATTATTAGAGTCGATAATTATTACATTAGAGCTCACATTTCCAATTTTCAGATCGACGTCTTCCGGAAGTGAGGGTAGATTCTCATTTCCGATACATTGATTCGCGAACAACAGCCTAATCTTGACTCCATTGGTTATAGCCCTGATCATGGCTAATTTACATTGTGTTATCAGCTGTATTCCCCAGCTGTCCAATATTGCCAAAACAGAGGACTTTGAATTGGCTATTAGGGTCTTCATTTTTTCTAATGTGGAATTGGGATCTAGGATATAATACCTCCTTTCCTCGGAAGCTTTAGGTTTTTGCTCTTCAGTAATCTTCTGGAGTCTATCCACTATCTTTTTCATATTCTTTGACCTGCGTTCGTAGAGCTTCACAATATCTCTGAACGCCTCTTCAGGAGGAATAGCACTACATATAAGCGGCTTCGACTGGGAGACTATAGATAATCTTTTTTTTTCCAATTTCTTCAGGGTAGAATACACTTTCGTACGAGGTAAGTTTGCGTAATATGAGATTTCGCTGGCTGCTAGCGAGCCTTTACGAATCATTGTGAGATAAGCTCCTGCTTCATACCTAGATAGGCCTAATTCTTCTAGACTACCAACTAGATCGTTAGCGTTATGTCCTCTGTGCATAGAAAACTATCCAGAAAATTGTGACTTCGACTAAAGGTAAAGATAATAGTTAAATTCATTGCATCAAAGTTAAAAAAAATACTGAGCTGTTACCTTGTGTAATAGTAACCGTAGTTACGAATTCATTCATTACATACGTGGTATTTAGGAGGGTAGTCGGTTTGACAAATAGATACACCAATGGAATCCAAATCCAGATGGGTAACTTCAGAACGTAAATCAGGAACCAACGGCATGTACGATTCGACAAAATACGATGTGTCTTTACAACCAAGAATCGATGCAATTCGAAATCACATTACCGAGCTTGAACAAATAATGAGTCAATCGATATCAAAGGATGACCACATCAATCGAAGCGAGGATCCGCATCTAGTCAAAAATATTACAGGTCATTATTCTAATATGTACACCTCGGAATACCTAACACGAAAACGGAACGAAATCACTAGAGTCTCAAAAATATTACTCGATAGATTGGCAAATCAATTGAGGAATGTATCAGATCTCGCTGATATAGTAATCGTATTAAGCCCTGCCGTTGCAATACTTAAGAATATTCGCTCTTCATTGATTCCATGCGTGCCTGAGTCTCGTCAGGAACTATGTTATATTTGTGAACTGTTGGAAGTTGTCCTGGTAGATGCTGCCCAATTAGGAGGATACAGTATAAACTTTCAAACAGCAAATGAAAGGGCTTTGAAGTTTATTAGTGAGGCATCATTGAATAACGGAGAAGAATTAACAAAAGAACTTTCTGAGTTACACGACGCACCACGAGCTGATTAGATCCATACAACACTATAGATTGCTTTGTATACCTCCATCTATGATTCTTTGGGCTGAAAAAAAATTGGCAGTGGAAACACTATGACATATGTGCAAATTATTTAGTTTCTTACGCAACATAGATTTACATCATAGTAATTCAAACGAAGTTTTAATTTTTACTAAGCGGTAATCATTCTACTATGAGTCTGGCTCCCCAAGAATTGGAGAATAGCGCAAGTAAGTATGCAGCAGAAGCTATTCGATTAGATTCTCAAGGGTCGAGAGGGATGGCCATACAGTCATATCAGCGGGCAATCGAGTCACTAGTAAAGTTAGTACAGGTTTATCCAGAATACAAATTAAATAAGATCTATATCGAGAGGGCAGGTGCATATCAAAGTAGGATTGAAGCGTTGCGCAAGTCACCCAACCTCGATGAGATTAGCTCGACGAAGCATGACGAACCCACTAAGAAGATTCGGACAATTAATTCTAATCAGCAAACCAATTCTGCTGGACACCCAAACGCACAGGCTGCTGACCCGTTGGATGGTGCTCTAGATGACCTCGTATTGAAGGAAAAACCAACAGTTCGCTGGAATGAGGTTATTGGGCAGGAGGATGCGAAGCGAGCCATAAGGGAATCTATTGTTTATCCTACAAAAAGAGCGGATTTGTTTCCTCTAGGGTGGCCCAGAGGCATAATGCTTTATGGACCTCCAGGGTGTGGGAAGACTTTGATCGCAGCAGCGGCTGCAGCTGAGATTGATGGTTACTTCATCAATGTTGATGCAGCTTCTATGATGAGCAAATGGCTGGGTGAAGCAGAAAAAAACGTCTCTAAATTGTTCGCGATGGCACGTAAACTCAACGACCATGAAAATGCGCCGGTCTTGCTTTTCGTAGATGAAATAGACTCTCTACTTGGAACAAGGAATGGCGAGGTCGGTGGCGAAGTTAGGGTAAAGAACCAATTCCTTACCGAAATGGACGGAATAAATAGCAAATCAAAAGAGTTACTTCTTTACGTTATTGGGGCGACTAACAAGCCATGGAGTTTAGAAGCAGGGTTCCTTAGACGATTCCAAAAAAGAATCTACGTAACGCTCCCCGACAATAATTCAAGAACTAATTTATTTGTTCAATATACCTCGGCACTAAAAAAAGAACCCTCTTTGAGCTCCGAAGCTCTTGCCAAGTTAGGGGAGGGGTATAGTGCAAGTGATATTAAGGACATCTGTCAGTCAGCACAGCTGAGAGTAGTTAACGAGTTATTTGAGAGCGGAAAGGCAATGGAAGCAAAGTCGAATCCACGAGCCATTAACATGTCTGACTTCAAGGAAATTTTTAAGATCAGAAAAGCAAGTGTGAGTACCGATATGATTAGAGCCTATATGAGATGGAGTGACCAGTTTAAGGCACTATGAGTCAACACGAAAAATGAATCCTTCTCTCTGGCGCTAGACTACTAGGTCTGAGCTTCTGAATTTGTTCATCGCCCAGGAGATATGCTTCTTTGCGATTTCTCCTCCTTTCCATCCTACAACCTTGACAAATTTTCCCTCTTCTAACTCTTTGTAGTGTTCAAAAAAATGGGTAATCTGATTACGTAAATGCTCAGGGATGTCGTCGACCTCCCTAACGGGTGAAAAGCTTGGATCTACCTTGTTTAACGGAACGGATACAATTTTTGAATCCTGGCCTTTCTCATCCTCGGTAAGCAAGACCCCCACAGGGCGAGCTTTTATAACAGCCAATGGTATTATAGGATCGTTACCAAGAACGAGTACATCAATCGGGTCTCCATCCTCTTCCTTCGTTTGAGGAACGAATCCGTAGTTGCATGGATAATACATTGCACTGAGCAAAATTCTGTCCACGAAGAGTAATCCGCTCGCGTTGTCTAATTCATACTTTATGCTGCTGCCCTTAGGGATCTCTATTACTACGTTAATTTCCTCAGGAGCAGATTCGCCAGTACTCACGGTACATTTATTCGTCAAATTCACTACTTACCGCCCTTTAGATAGAATATATTCTTATTGAATTGTTAAACAAAAAACATAAACACGAGTCAAGAGGAGATTGCCACTCGTGCAGATGGAACTTGCAGGCAAATATGATGCAAAGGCTATTGAAACTGAGATTCGCCACTACCTCCACGATATTGACTTAAGATCTCTCCTAGAAGACGAATTGCGGGAAAACAAAGAGTTGGTCGCTTTTATAGAGGGACCTCCCACAATGAACGGCGAACCGCACGCTGGGCACCTAAGGGGACGCATAATTAAGGATCTTTGGTACCGATTTAGATCACTTCAGAAAAAAAAGGTTCTGTTCAGGGCTGGTTGGGACACGCAGGGTTTACCGGTCGAATTGCAGGCTGAAAAGGAATTAGGCTTAACCGGAAGTAAGATAGAAAATGTAAACAAAGTAGGACTAGAAAAAATTGTAGAGGCTTGTAAGAAGGTGATTCACAGATACAATGAAAGTTGGATTACTTCTGATAAGTTATTGGGAATGTCTTTTAACTATGAAAAAGCCTACTGGACGTTCCGCGACGAGTACATTGAGAGGGAGTGGAGATATCTAAAAAAAGCATGGGAATCCGGACTGTTGAGGGAATGGTTTAGGGTAGTGGCCTATTGTCCTGGATGTCAGACATCTCTCAGCAATGCTGAAGTAAATCAGGCATACGAGAATATTGAAGATCCTTCATTATATTATAAGGTCAAATTATCCGATCAGGATGTCTATTTGGTTGTGTGGACTACGATGCCATTTACACTTGTAACGGATGAAATGGTTGGGGTTAATCCAAATGCGGCGTATGTTTACATCAACGTAAATACTGAGGTGTGGATTATAGCTGAAAACAGACTGAAAGATCTAATGAGCGAGTTGCACATCACAGGCTATTTCGTGCACAGAACTGTTTTAGGCAAAGAGCTTGACGGAATTCATTATGTTCATCCGCTATTAGGAATGATCCCAAAGTTACAAGAGTTAGCTGCTGCAGGATTGATACATTTTATAGTAGCAGAGGAATTTGTGGATGTATCAACTGGAAGCGGAATAGTACATCTATCTCCCGCAAATGGCGAGAAAGATTTTGAAATTGCCACAAAAATGAATCTGCCGATCTTTGTACCGATAGACGATAGGGTAAATTTTACCTCAGAAGCTGGATCCTTCGCGAATACTTTTGTAAGAGACGCCGATGTAAGAGTCGTTGAAGCATTGCGGACGTCGCAGACTCTACTTAAGATCGGAAAGATCAGACACCAGTATCCAACATGCTGGCGTTCCCAACATAAACTAGTCTGGCTTGCAAGACGTGAGTACTTCTATATCATAGATAGGCTTGGAGAAATGCCGACAGAAGCTGCAGACGGAGTTGACTATTTTTTTGAAGCTCCAAAAAATAGATTTCTAGAAATTATCAAAGAAAAAGTCCCATGGTGTATCACAAGGGAGCGTATATGGGGGACCCCGCTCCCAATATGGTCTTGCAGCAAATGTCAACACAAAGATGCGTCCTTTTCAAGAGAGGAAATCCTGAAAAAATCGATCTCATTGCCAGACGGTCCAGGCTTCGAGCTGCATCGACCACAGATCGATAGGATCGAAATAAGATGTGAAAAATGTGGTTCTATCATGCGAAGGGAACTTTTCGTCTTGGATACGTGGCATAACAGCGGGGCGGCTCCTTACGCTTCACTCAGCGATTACGAGTACAAAAAATTAATTCCTGCTGTGTTTATGACAGAGGGAATAGATCAAACCCGAGGCTGGGCGTATACTCTTTTAATCGAGAACGTTATTATGAATCAACTTGCAGTCCCCCCATTCCTTTCATTTCTTTTCCAAGGACACGTACTTGACGAAAAAGGTAACAAGATGAGTAAAAGCCTTGGCAATGTGATAGATGCACACGTTTTACTTGGTGAGCATCCTGTTGATTTAATTCGATTTTATTTTATTTGGAAGTGCTCTCCCATTGATTCTCTGAAATTCAACCTTCAGGAAATTCTATCAAGGCCTTACCAAATAATAAGCACATTGTATTACTTGCATGTTTACTTTAGACAGAACAGCACATTTGATGGATTTGACCTACGAAGACATGATCTAAAGTGGGTGCAAACTAATGACCTAATGTCCCTATCTGAAATCTGGCTTACTTCAAAACTCCAAAATCTAGTTAGGCAAGTTTCCCAATCATTCGAAAGATGTAGATTCAACGAAGGCGCGAGGGCCGTGGAGGATTTTATAGTCAATATTGTGAGCCAAATGTACATCCCTGTTACTAGAAATTATCTCTGGGATGACACTCCTGAAGGACTCGATCGAAGATTGGCAATTTATGCAGTGTTGGCACACTCCCTAGAAAAAATAGACATAATGCTGAATCCGTTAACGCCGTTCATTACAGAATACCTTTACATGGCATGTTTCCCAAATAAACAGAGTGTATTGCTAGAATGTTGGCCTGAATATGACAATAATCTTGTTAACAACATCGTCGAGCAAGCCGTAGATAAATGTAAGGAAATCATATCACTCTCAAATGCTGCAAGAACGAAAGCTACGTTAAAGCGGCGTTGGCCCGTAAAGGAAGCCCTTATCTGTACATCAGATACTGACTTGTTACAATCAGACGGAATTGCTGAAATATTGGTAACCCAGCTGAATGTTGAAAGCTTCCGCATCTTTGAAGTGAAAGGTGGAAGC
Source organism: Candidatus Nitrosopolaris sp. (assembly GCA_051985995.1). Lineage (GTDB taxonomy): Archaea > Thermoproteota > Nitrososphaeria > Nitrososphaerales > Nitrososphaeraceae > Nitrosopolaris. Next base: position 49,187 of record JBPYDU010000044.1, on the reverse strand, counting down.
TTTCTGCAAAAAATGCAAAGTCTAATCGAGAATGATCTTCCCATTGTTCTCAATGCTTTTTTGGTAAAAAGGAATGTAGGATCCAGAGTGAGGTCCGATATCGATAAAGTCACCCAGGCCCTTGAGAGAGTTGATAAGCTGGCACTGATCAATTCGCTTGAGGCGTCAGATAAATATACAATATCATATGACGGCAAACAAATAGACCTATCATCCAACGATTTAGAGTTCTCATATGCCGTAAAGGAAGGGTACGCCATGTCAGAACGAAACAACGTTCTGGTCTTCATCGACACAAAGCGAGATAAAGATTTGATCATGAAGGGCATACTAAGAGATCTCGCAAGAAATCTGCAACAACTTCGAAAAGAGCGCGGGTATAATCCCACAGATATAATTTCAACTGCTTTTGTTGCAAATTTAGTTGAAGAGGAAATATCCTCGTTATATTCAATGAGGGAAGAATTGTTACATCTGGTGCGAGTCAAGTCAATTGTTCTCTCCGAAGGATCTATTGAGAAGGTTAATTACAAAACAATACAGCTTGATGAGAGGATATTGGAAATCTCCGTAGAATAGCAGAAACTTTTCACTAAAAGGTATGCAATATTATTTCTATAAGGTAATATATGTTTGATCAGATTACAATTAGGTAATAGCTGTATCAAAGTTATGAGCTTCTGTATACTAGACGGGAGGATACTATTATGTCAAAAAATATTCTCATATGGTTATAAATAAAAACTCGGACTGTTAATAATCAAGTTGACAAATAAACAAGTAGCCATCGATGAAAAACAAATAACACTTGACGATTGGATGATTGAGAGGTTCAGAGAAAAGCTAAAAAAGGCATCGGTCATTGCCAACAGATTGGGAAAGCCTATTGTCTTGTACAGGAAAACGATCGAAGAATCCGAATGTGCCGGCGAAGAAGAAGTGGCTACACTTGTCAGCGAAAGGTATGCGCTCGTCCAAGTTTATACACACGGAGGTTTTATCCCACCAAGCTTTCAGCAACAACATGTATTCTCCCTGGATGAATTTCCGAAGTGGATGATGAAAAGAAGTCGAGAACTAGTTCTGCAGTGTCTTGAGGCGATGGATGATGACTTATCAATAGATTAGATAAATTCTATTCGAGAGTGTTCCAATTGTTCCGACCTAAATGCTGGTCCCTACTTGTCGCCTTTCAGCGGACTCGTCTGATAAACTGTCAGCCTATGATTTAGAGCCGAGGTAGTCGGATTGAAGCCTCTAACAGCATATCGTTGGAACAGGTCGAGCAACGTATATCTCAGTTTGTTAGTATACAAATGGTAGAGATCTCAGATTGTTCGAATGCGTTCAAATGTTCGAGGCTGCTCAGAAGATAAAAGGTACACAAATCAATCCCCGATACATGTCAGAATCTGGTATTTTGGTATTTGCGGAGGCATAGTACATTCATATGTGAAGATCGCCCAGATGTATCTGTTATAAGTTAATAGCATAATTATTAGTGATGCCAGTAAGTCACAATCGTTAATAATTTTATTGTTTACAAGCACTCACTTGACAGATGTTAATTTGGAACGAATAATGAAATCATTAGTCGAGGAGCAATCGATCGTCAGGCTGCTTAGATGCTTTGAATACATAAGTGAACACGGAATTAAATATCGTAATAATAACGCTAGATCGCCCATAATTCCTCGCCCAGCGCGATTCTTAAATTGAATACAAGAAGTGCTATTTGAAAGTAGGGTAGAATCTCGAAGATTTCTATTCAGAAATCGTGGTTGTAGAATGGTATAGCACAGCTTCTCACGTTTGCGCTTAGAAGGTGTACGAATTGAATATTTATTAGAAGATATATTGATAAGCTGCCACCTTGAGGAAAAAAAGGTTGACCTATGCCAACTTGGGTATAGATATAAAAATGATATATAAAGCCCAAAAAAAAATTGGGGCGCTGATTTCTGGTACTCATTTATTGCCGTTTACCGGTAGAGTTCTTTCCGGCTACGGTGGGTATGCAGGGCTGATCGACCTTGGCAATATAGTATTGGCACTACACGCTGACGGCGTCGGATCGAAAATACTAGTAGCTCAGATGATGAATCGTTTCGATACAATAGGCCTCGACTGTATTGCAATGAACGTTAACGATATCATTTGCGTCGGGGCAAGACCTTTAGCATTTGTTGATTATATAGCGCTTAGATCTGCAAATAAAACACTTTTGCAACAGATCCTAAAAGGTCTCGTTGACGGAGCAAAAGAGTCTCACGTTCCTATTGTGGGAGGAGAGACATCAATTCTCCCGGATGTTATTTCGGGCTTCGATGATGAGAACGCCTTTGACCTTGCAGGTATGGTTCTCGGAAGCGTTGCGAGGAAGTCGGATCTTGTTTTAGGTCAAAGAATCACTGAAGGCGATGTAATCCTAGGAGTTGAAAGTAGCGGACTACATTCGAATGGCTATACTTTGGCTCGAAAGGTTCTTCTTTCAAAATACTCTTTAGACGAAACTCCGGGACATTTGATTCATACAGTTGGGGAAGAACTGCTAACTCCTACCCGAATATATGTCAAACCAATTGTCGAAATCTTAAGCCACAAAAACACTATTCACGTTCACGGTTTAGCTCACATTACCGGAAGCTCGTTCACAAAGTTGGCTCGATTAAATAAACGTGTAAGGTACATGCTTAACAGTTTGCCTCCAATGCAGGGCATATTTAAACAAATACACGTTGATGGACGCGTTGACATAAAAGAGATGTACAGAACATTCAACATGGGAATAGGATTTTGTGTAATAGTCCCAAGGAACTCCGTCGACAATGTTTTCAGTATATTTGAGAAATACAGAATGAGATGCATTCAGATCGGTACAGTTGATAACAAAGGCAGAGGGAATGTAATAGTCAAATTAAATGGCAAGAATAACGTCCTATAATCCTCTGTCAGTAGATAATGGAAGCGATTGAAATTCGTTCTTTGGTTTAGATTCGTTCCTTCGTCCTTCGGTTTAATGGGAATTATTGTTGCCGATACGTCTCGGGATAATATTAATAAGTATTCTGACAGCTAAATCCAAGTTGTTGAGGAATCTCTCATTTTCAAGCGAGACAGAAGAAAAACTCGAAGCTAACTATGTTTCTGCGTGCAGGCATATTGCTTCGCAGATTCAGTCGAGAAACAACTTGTCACGCGATGAGATTGCGAAAATTGTGAGAGACGCGTCAGCTAGATATTGCCTTTCTACCTTGCCAAGAAACCAAGACATTTTAGAATATCTCGATAATTTAGATTCTTACCGAAAACTTTTGATGGTCAAACCTGTAAAGACTGCATCTGGTGTGGCGATAATTGCAGTAATGCCGAAACCGTATGCATGTCCACAGGGCAGGTGTTTATATTGTCCTGGTGGGATTCAGGCGAACACTCCCTTGAGTTACACAGGACGTGAACCTGCAACAATCCTTGCTCAAAAGTTCGGATACAATCCCTACGCACAGATTCGATCAAAATTATCTCATATCTTGTCCCTAGGCCATGACGCAGGTAAGGTTGAGCTTGTCATTGTAGGTGGTACTTTTCCGTTTATGCCTCATGATTATCAAAGAGAATTTGTGAAATCATGTTTTGATGCCTTAAATAATGACAACGGTAATTCCTTAAGCCTGCGCGAAGCGATGAAAATAAATGAGACAACGAAGACTCGATGCGTCGGTCTAACGATAGAAACAAAACCTGATTTTTGTAAGCAGCAGCATATTGATTTGATGCTTGAGATGGGTGTTACACGCGTAGAAGTAGGAGTTCAGTCCTTGCAAGAGGGCGTTTATAAGATTGTCAACCGCGGGCACGATCTTGACGATGTTATCGAATCGTTTCAAATTGCACGCGATAGCGGGTTTAAGATCGTCGCCCATATGATGCCTGGATTGCCAGGTTCATCACCGGAGAAAGATATACAAGACTTTAACACCTTGTTCGAAAATCCTCTCTTCAAGCCAGATATGTTGAAGATATATCCTACACTCGTCCTTAGAGACACCCCTTTGTACAAACTCTACATGAGTGGAAGATATACACCATATTCTCAGGATGAATTGGTAAACGTTTTGATAGCGATAAAAAAGAAGGTTCCTCCATGGATTAGAATTATGCGCGTTCAGAGGGAGATAGAGCCAAGTGATATTATCGCTGGGCCAAAATTCGGAAACCTTAGACAGATTGTACTACGCAAATTTCGTGACCAAGGTTTAAGATGCAATTGCATAAGATGTAGAGAGGTTGGTTTACGTGGAAAAGTATCGATGCGCAAGGAGGAAATTGTCTTGAATAGGATCGATTACTTCGCGGCTCATGGAACAGAAATATTTTTATCTTTCGAGATCAGAGATCATTCAAAGATTCTGGGTTTCTTACGATTACGTCGAACAAACATTCCTCATAGAAAGGAACTAAACCAAGCCTCAATCGTGAGAGAACTTCATATATACGGACCAATGTTAAATGTAGGCTCTAGACAGGAAGATAGATGCTATCAGCACAGCGGATATGGTTCTCAGTTGATGCAAGAGGCAGAAAGGATTGTAAAGCAGGAGTATGGAGGAAGCAAGTTATTCGTACTAAGTGCAGTAGGAACTAGAGGATACTACAAGAAGCTTGGATACCAGACTGATGGTCCCTATATGTCAAAGGTGCTCTAATTAACGTTAATGACCACAGAAGAAGAACAGATTATCGGAAAAGGCACTTGGATTGATAAAGTAGCAAACACTCTCTTAAGACGCGAGAAACGACTGGGCAGGAGCTTGGATATGATCCGTGTGGAAAGTGGATTAGGAGCATCCGGGCTTCCGCATATCGGTAGTATAGGTGATGCAGTGAGAGCCTATGGAATTGCGCAGGCTCTTGGGAACTTTGGCTATAGATCTGAATTAATCGCATATTCAGATGACATGGACGGACTAAGAAAAGTACCTCAAGGTCTGCCAGTATGGCTTAACGAGCATCTTGCGAAACCCGTTTCAACAATACCAGATCCGACAGGTAGCTGTCATGCATCATATGGCGAGCATATGAGTGGTCTCCTGTTGGATGCACTCGACAGAATTAAGGTAAAATACCGGTTTCAAAGTGCCACCGAAGCGTACCGCAAAGGAATTCTCGTCGATCAAATCGATAAGATACTAAGAAACAGCGAGCGCCTGGGCAAAAAAATATCCCAGTTGGTTGGCCAACAAAAGTATATAGAGACTATCCCATATTTTCCGATTTGTAAGGTTTGTAGGAGGCTGTATGTTGCAAATGCCCAACAATATCTTCCCGATGAAATGAAGGTAGTGTATACTTGTTCCGGAAGCAGGATTGGCCAACAAGAAATTACAGGCTGTGGGTTCAAAGGTGAAGCTGATATTCGCAAAGGAGAAGGAAAATTGGCATGGAAAGTTGAATTTGCTGCAAGATGGCAATCCCTGGACGTCAGGTTCGAGGCATACGGAAAGGATATAATGGATTCTGTGCGAATAAATGATTGGGTATCCAATGATATTCTCGGATTCTCTCACCCCATGCATGTCAAGTATGAATTGTTTCTAGACAAGGGAGGGAAGAAAATTAGCAAGTCCTCAGGTAACGTACTTACCCCTCAGATGTGGCTAAAATACGGGACACCAGAATCTATGCTGTTGTTATTATTTAAACGGATAACCGGTACTCGTCATGTTTGCGTCGATGATATCCCCACTTTAATGGATGAATACGATCTATACGAAGACTTCTATTTCGGTAAGTTGAAAGAGTTAAATGCAGCCAAACTAATGAAAATCAAAGGCCTCTACGAATATATCAACCACTTAAAGCCTCCGCGGCAACCACAACCACACATACCATATAGATTGCTAGTCCAACAGGCCACACTATTCTCCGGAGACGACGACAGGACGTCAAAGATATTTACAAGGATATTGAAGTACGGATTCGTACAAGATAAAACAGAACGCATATTGGAACGTATCGAGCTCGCCTCAAATTGGGCAGATGACCTCGTCACATTAACCGCGGAAAGAATCGAAATCGAAGTAGATGAGACCAAAAGAAAGGCAATTAGGGAAATTTTGGATGCCTTCAAGTCATTCATTGGCAGCGAACAAGATCCAGAAACCCCGAACAATCTTCAGTCGCGAGTTTTCGAGATAGCCAGAAATAATCAAATAGAGCCCAAAGAATTTTTCCGGTTACTCTACAAAATGCTCATTAACGCAGACCGAGGACCTAGAATTGGGAATTATGTTATCGATCTTGGCTTGGATAGAACATGCCAAATTCTTGAAAAATATCTAGTTAATTGAAGTATAATTAGAGAAAAGAGAGTCGCAATGCGTTCTACTCTAACCTAAGACCTTTGGTTTTAAACCTAACGCTGAAAATTGTCCTGATGACAGCGATCCTAAGAAGATGCGTGAACCTATGATAAAATATGATCACTTGTAAATGGATGATGCCGTCATGATATTTGTGGTGTCAAGGCCACGTTGTACCTTCATCCGAAGGAATGCTGAACGTGAATTTGGACCCTATCCCGTTTGCGTTGTTTTCTGCCCAAATCATCCCTCCATGAGCATCTATAATACTTTTTGAGATGAAGAGACCTAAGCCCGTACCTTTATCTGATTTTGTGACAAATTTTGAAAACAATCGAGGCAATATATCTGGGTCAATGCCAGAACCAGTGTCCTTCACACTAACGGTAACACGATGGTCCTTTCTGAATGCGTTGATTGAGATAACGCCTTCCGAAGTAAATTTTATTGCATTCCTTAGAAGATTTGAAATTACTTGTGTTATCCTTCCCTTGTCAGCTTCTACTATGATTTTACTCGGAGTAAAATCTATTTTGACGTTTCTGCCAGTACTACCGTTATTTTCTATTTGTTCTCTCTGATCCAATATGCAGGCAGATAGGACTTCGGATAAATCGAATTGCTCTTTATTTAGTTTTAACGATTTACTTTCGATTCTTGTAACGTCTAAAATATCCGACGCGAGTCGGTCTAAACGTTTTGCATTGCGGATAATAGAACTGATTGTTTCTTTGTCTACCTCTACTATTTCGTTAGTGATATCGAATTTGTGCTCGATGTACTCGGCATCTCCAAGAATTGGCATAATAGGAGTTCGCAACTCGTGCGCTGCGACGTTAATAAACTCGTTTTGCATCTTATCGTGAACCTTTAGCTGTTCATTAGCGGTAGCAAGCAGCTTGTTGGATTCAATCAACGATTCATTCGCGCGACGTAATTCTAAGGTTCTTGCATCGACTGCACCAGCCAATCTCCTATTCCAGGAAAGAATAAGAAAGGCCATACCCACGGCAATCGCGCCAATCGCCACAACAGCTAATGTGCTAAAATTCTTTTGCTGGTCTATAAGAAGCCCGACGTTACTGGTTAAGCTGTGCGGTGAACCAATATATAGTGTCCATAGACGTTTTCCGTCAATCGTGACTGGCTGGTAGGATATGGTGGTAGTGTTACTACGAACTGTTATATCTTCTGCTCCCGACTTGCCTTGCAATGAGCGTCCTAAAATACCGTTGTAAGAATCCTTTATTTCAGCAGGAATTGACGACTGGAACTCGTCCCCCAAATAGTTTTTGCCAATCAGAGTATGGTTTCTAGCGTACAAGAACACCCCATTCTTGTCCATTAATCCTACATTGCTAATAATCTCGGGGGATAGTTCACTCTGTAATGACCTGCCTATTGAATTAACGTTAACCGCTGCGACTATGACTCCTTTGAAGGTCATGGTTGCGCTGATCTTGCCGCTATTGTCAAATTTGGATTCTGGCACCATAATAGGGAAAGCGATGTACAACCTTGGAACATTGTCAGCCGACGTCATCACGCTTGTGTAATACGGAGTATGTGTTTTATTTGGAACACTGAAATATTCTTGAGAGCTTAAGTTGGGACCGGTAGACCTTCCAAAGGCAGAGCCATTCGAATTACTCCAAGCGATTAGTCGGCCATGTTGATCAAGTAAGTAATATCCGTCAGTCAGTACTCTAGTAGAAGCCTGGGCATTGTCGATCAGAGCCTGGACTAGTTTAGTCATGTTGTTCAGGATTGCGGGAGAGACTGCAAGTGTTCTTTGGTTATTGGTAATCGATTGTATATCATGTATTAATAATTCTGAAAGATCATGTGCTTCAATTCTGGCGTTGGATCTTATCTCTTGTGAAGCTATATCTGCGATGTCCTTAGCGGTAACCGAGGAATATTGATACGAAAGAATTGATAAAGAGGTTCCGATAGCAGCGATTACCAAAAGTAAAACAATATTGCTTTTAGAAAATGCTGCCATTTTTCACCTGGAATCATTATTTTCATTGCTCTTATAAATACATCAACTAGCACATGATCGAACCAAATTTTGTCCAACGTTCGCAGAACCCGCCGAAGCGAAGAGGTCTTTTCGAATAAACGGTATTTTATTTTCGACTTGCAATGTAATATATTAGCTTTTTGCCTTTATCATCGAATCTCCTTAGCCGATGGAATTACGATTTACAAGCCAATCTTAGCGGTACTGTTCAGTAGAACATGCGACTGATTCTACAAACATTTTGACTTAAGAAAGAAGGACTTCCTATGCTGGAGATTTATAATCGGCAGGATTGCCTCAATTGTGGCCTTGATTCAAGAAATTACTCCTACGTTATGAAAAACATTACCAAAACCGGTGGGTAAGATCACTCGTAAACGTATTGGCGGCAAACTTGACGAGGTTTAGAAACCATGATGATTGGCTATAACGTTAGCAATGAATGCAATATTGGCTCACGTAGTCATAATGGATCCACACAAAAATCGCAAATGAGTCTTCAAGATACGTATAGAACGTATACTTAAACGTATACTTAAACGTATACTTAATACCACTCAAAATCACACATACAACTATTCAAATAGAATCTTATTATTCTGAATCTAGTCTGGCGTGGCTGAATATCCTGTTGTATTAGGTTAAATAATAGACTATGTTTTGGTTAAGCACATTATTATTCTTACAATAATGGAACTAATGAGCTGATTGAACGCACCAGTATTTGATAGCTGCATTTCTTGATTACCAATCCCCATAACATAAGTCGGTGACTATCTAGCATCATATGAAAATTCGGTCAATTCTAATACTAATTCATAATAACATGTTCACGGTATTGATATCAATAATTATTATGATAATCCAGAATAGAGAAAAATATCTAAATGAAAGAATTAATCAGAATATTGAAAAAAGAATACTATAATAGTATTTAGTCCGGCTTTTATTTGAAGAGAGTACTACGTTATGCAAGTCATGAAACACAGAAGCAGATTAGAAATAATTGCCGAAATCCTTGAAACTGCCAATACGAGTAAAGCTATACAAGCAAAAATCATGCACCGGGTATATTTGTCTTATCCACAGCTGAAAGAATACCTAGCACTCTTGCTAGAAAATGGCTTGATAGAATATAGAGAGACAGACAGAATTTACCGCACAACAAGTAGAGGAATGCGTTTCTTAGAAATTTATAGACAGCTAAATGATGTAGTTGTTATGACCGACAATATAATAGTAAGGTGAACAACAAAAAGTTGGAAATTAATTGCAAGTCGCAGGTCTTTCTCTAGCCTTCCCGCCATATTGCCTTTGTTTTTGCCAGCATAACAAAGCCAAGCAGGTACAAGACCTGCACCAGCAGGCCTAGGCTAATTGACCATTCTTTCGGAGTTGGAAGCCCCATAGTGTACTGTAGCATAAGCGACGCGTGCGTTGTAGGGACGAAATACGCCAGATACTGTAGGTCCAAAGGCAACCTACTGATCGAGTAAAAGACAGGCGGTAACACAGCCAATATGACATTTACAAATGATATAACCTGAGTTGCATTTCGCATATGCAGCATATGCGACGACAGAAAAAAGCCCATGGCGGACATCGAACCCCAAATCAAGAAAATAGTTGAGAGCAGTAGCGGTAGGCTAGTAATGGAGGTTGCGAAGAAAGCCGCTAGTACTGTAAGTACAGTCAATGCCGGAAACCCAAATAAGAGTTGCGACAATGCGAGCCCCGTCATGTATGTCAACGGAGAAACCGGCGATGCGACAAAGACATCTTGGATTTTGTACTCGGTCTTGTAAAAAGAAATGTCCTGTCCAAGAGCAAGTCCATAACCTACTAAAGCCATAACAAGGCTCCCGGTGACGGCAAACTGGATGTAATGCCCATTGCTAACCACGAACAAAACAAATAAAAGCGAAAAGGGGCTTATTGCAGAAAAGACCATAGATATTGGATTCCTTCGTAGCCACAGGATTCCTGTTAGATAAGCAATCAAAAATACTTGCTTAAGAACTAAGAATCTTTTTGATTCTTTGAATCTAGTAATCGTTGGCAACATTTTTTGTCAGGTCCTACATGGTATGAATCGTTGTTCCTGTCATACTCGAAGAGTAATGGGGCTTTGCTTTATCTTTTATTTTCCTGAACAAATATTTGGTTTATAGAGTAAGGCTTTCCTCTTGTTGGCGACTTAGTGTCACGGATAATATGTCAATTCCATCGCCGCTTGCAGAGTCTCTTTGAATAGATGATTTAATTGCCTTTACCGCTAGCTCCTTCGCTCCTTGTTCTGACAAATTGGTCCTGTATTCGCCATCCATAACACCAAGTGCCATTTCCGCTCCTGATCCAACGGCAGCATAATCATCTGGAAGCACCGAGCCGAGAGGATCCAACGTATAGATTTGTGGTTTATTGTCTATTCCTCCTACTATAACTTGTGTCAATAATGGAAAGAACCTTCTTTCGAACATTATCACAGACATCATTTTTGCAATAGAATTCGGAGGCACGGTTCGTCTTGTTTCGAGCTTTCTAATCTTGGCAAGCGCTCCCACCTGTCTTACCAAAATTTGCATGTCTGCTATCATACCGGCACATGCCGCTCCAACCTGATCAGTTACCGGAAAAGTTTTCCTTGTATTCTTATTCACTACGAAGTTGCCGTATGAAACGCGTTTCTCTGAAGCCAATACAACCCCATTGTCGAATGAGATTCCGACAGCGGTTGCCCCCGGCATAAATTGGAAAGCCATTATAATCTGGGATATATCTTATTTGAGGCAGATTTAGGCGTTTCTATCAATTAATCAATGACTATTAAGCTTGCTTGTGCCAAAAATACAGCAAGAATCGGAATCGACCTAAAAGATCCACCATATGCCTTGAAGGTGAAAAAGCGTCATACGACTGTTTTTCATCTTTTTGCAAGCGCACGGTCATGGATTCTTATCGCTTCGGCAACCAGCCTGTTCTGAAGTTCAAGGGCATCCTTGCCTTCTGGATGTTTCGTTTCCGCCAATGCCTCTGCCACAATACTAATAATATGTCTTAAAAGGAACTCCTCCCCTCGCGCAGATTCTGCTTTGTAGGTCGAGTTCGCCTTATTTACAAATACTACATTCTCATTCTTGAAACTGTATCTAGAATCATATTCATCTTCATACGGGATAACCTTATAGCCCACTTTTTTTAAGGCAAATGTTCTTTTCAGTATCGGTTTCTTGATCTGTTTAGTTATCACGGTGGTGACAGGGGTACTAAGAGCCCCTACCTGTTCTTGTTGAAAGAGCAAATTCGTCTTATCAAATGCCGGCGGTGAACCTATATGAGCAGTTGGTTGCTGTATCTGGCGCTGCTCTGTGATACTAGTTCCAGATATGGCAGGTGACTCGTTCTTACTGCCCGCATGTGGCTGCGCTCCCTGAGGTACGATGAGAGAAGGATTCTTGTCGCCGGAAATATTTGTAAATGCCTTGGCAGTTGCTTCACCACCCTCTAATGGTGCCTTTTCACTGACATCAATTATCTCATACCCCTCTACCTCTTGGTGAGTTTCCAGATTTTCAACAACAGCCTGTCCGAGCACTTTATCGATCTCCCTGTAGATCTTAGATTCTTCTCGAGTGATCAAAACGTCTTCATACTCTGTCAAACTAGGCAACACCGTTTCTATAATGAAAGTTCTCATTGTCTGGTTGAATTTTGTATATTCTTCGTCTTCAATTATAGCGGATTTGTCAGCAAACCTAGATGTTAGTGCATCATCCCTCACAAACCCTGTTACCCTGCTCAATTTAGTATCAAAGCCAAAAGTACCGCGAGTTACTATGTGATTTCCGACCATAATGGCAATGCCCTTTTCATCCTCAGTCAACGGTCTTCTGGCAATAACGATTTCACCGGTTATTCGCCCGTCTTCTAGACTTAACCCGATCCTATGACCTTGTATTTCCGGGGCTATTATCTGCTGCGCACCATTAAAATCCCATTCAACAATTTTTTCTGCCTCTTTGATATATACTTCGAACATAGGTTGTCTTAGTATTGCGAGTTTCCGGATCTCTTTTATCAGTCTGAACGCGTCAATGATTGTTTTCGAACCTCTAAGTGTGAGCTCCGTACCATTGCGACCCAAGGATGACTCTTTCAATTCGTCCAATAATGCATTTCCCCTAAAAAGCCTGTCGAGAGTAGTCCCGTCTATCATGATACTCTTCTCAAAGTTATCTCGCTTTGTCCTTATCTTCATACTTTCAAACGAAGTAAGAAACGACAGTCTACCAGTTCCATATCTTCCAGTTCTGACTCGCTTTAATCTCGGTGATATTTTATCATGTTTTTTGTGAGGAGATCCTAAGAGCAAGAATTTTTCCATACTATCCTGGTCCATTCCTGCGTTATCCTCTATCACAACTGAGCCGTCTTTTATTATCGTCACAATGGAAATTGTAGCATCCTCGTCAAATGCATTTTCAATTAATTCCTTAACAATTTCATTTGGAGAAACCCAAGTCTTTGTAGCGAATTCTCTGAAAAATGATGGATGCACTCTTAATTCAGTTGTCATTACTTGATTGACGGGTACTCACTTACCTTTATTTATTACGTGTGAAATTATTGTTGACAATTTACTCAGGACAACGTATCGCTAAAGATTGCCCCTCATTTTAATGTCTAAGCATTAGAAAGTTGCTGCGCCGATTAATAACCTATCTCTTGTCGATTAACGCCATCTCGCAGGCTCCCATGCGTTGGAAATTTTGCTTTTAGCGCTCTCGTTTGCCTTCTATAAATTCTAAGAAATTCGTCTTCGCTTGTGAATACGGCATCTGAACTGGAGGATGTTTAAAACAGTACGCACTTATACTTTCAAGAGGGCCGCTGACAGACCTATCCAGCGCTAATTTTGCCCCTCTTACAGCATCGATCATGACTCCTGCGCTATTATAAGCATCTACTACTCGTAGTTTAAGATCCAGTTCTATCTTCATGTTACCAAAGTATTTCCCCCTTAACGAGATATAACAAACCTTATCGTTTTCTAAAAACCGAACAAAATCTGACGGTCCCACTCGCATCGGAATCTCGTAAGGCGCCATCGCAGCGACCGCACTTGTCTTACTGATTCTCTTATCCTCCAGTCTTTCGTCGTCGAGCATATTGTAAAAGTCCATGTCCCCTCCCATGTTCAGTTGGTAGGTCTCATCTATCTTTACTCCTCTATCGACGAGTAACTTTACAAGTGTTTTGTGGAGTACAGTCGCACCTAATTGACTCATTATATCGTCTCCTGCACAGGACAGATTCTTGTTCTGGAAGGCAGCTTGCCATTTTGGAGTGGATGCAATGAAGACAGGTATTGCATTGATGAAACTGACCCCAGCATCTAGGCAGCTCCTGGCATAATATTGAGTAGCTTCCCTGCTTCCAACCGGTAAGTAATTGAGCAGTATTTCGGTTTTGGTCTGTCTGAGGATATCTGCCACATTTCCGGTTGGCTTATCAGAAATTCTGAGCTTTTGGCTCAGATGTTTGCCCACACCATCGAAAACCTTACATCTCGTAACCTTAACATCCATTTTGTTTACTTCAGTAATAGCGACAGTATTGTTTGGCTTAGCAAAAATTGCCTCAGAAAGGTCTTTTCCCACCTTTGAATCGGTGATGTCAAAAGCTGCAACAAATTCAATGTCACTTGGTTCAATTCCCCCAAGCGAGTATGCCGTCAGACCTATCACATGATTATTCTTGGTAGGAGAAGAGTAATATCTTGTGCCCTGCACGAGAGCTGATGCACAATTCCCTATCCCAGCTAGTGCTACTCGAACTTTTTTTCCCATTTACAGTGAGTGTACCGATATGATCAGCTTAATATCTTTATCAAGAATTGCGATCTAGCTCTAACTCAATTGAAATTTCTTTTCAAAGCGTATACTCTTTTCTTGTAAACAATGCGAAATCCTAATTTTTTGTACAAATGAAACAGTCCTTCGTTTGTGAACGTTTGGAGAAAAAGAAAGTCTAACTGTTCCCGCTGAGCTATTTGCAATGAGACCCTAATCATTTTCACAGCAAGCCCTCGGCCTCTGAAATTTGAAATTGTTCCTAGGCAATACAGACCCATGATCCCATGGTTAGCGAAAAGGGCGGCGCATCCAGCCAGTTCGGCATAGGTATCGTTGACTCGAAAATAAGACAGCAGTAAAATCAGATTCTTGAAATGCAGATCGATTTTATCTTTTACCTCTGATTTCCATTCCAATACATCAAACGATCTGCAAAAAGCGTCTACCCAACTGGAAGTAGACCTAAGATCAGCACGAATTACCTGAATTTTACTGTCATCACTTTTATCGTTACCATATATTTCGTCACGTTCAACTTTATCCCAATTGGCTCTTAAAACATGCATGGTATCAGTCAACTGGAAACCGGCCTCTAATAGAGAATTTTGGACATCTGTATTCTCATCATGAACGTGCACATAGCAATCCATCCCCTTTTTCAGGCATATCTGCGCTGCATTTTCAATAACATCCCTTGTATCTACGCAGACGAAGGGGTTCAGCCTATTGAAGAAATAATCTCCAGTTAGTTTTTCATTCACAAATAGGTCAGCGCAATCACGAATTCTAATATGCTGTGTCCACAATGAACAAAATCTTGTTTCGTTAGCCTCCATCCTCCTATCGATAAACAAATCCTCATGAACCACCAGTTCATTACGCAGTGCTGACTTTTAGTGGCCTCCACCATATCATTAAATCCACGACAAGAGTGATATCAACGTCATCCTCTATATAACTAGCGAATTCATTGTTGGTATTGTCTTAAAATCTCGGGTCTATTTTTAACACCCACAACAGCGAAATAGCAAGTGTTTAGTCAATTTAACAGAACCTCCCTAATTCATATTGTGAAAGCCCTAACCGAGCGATACAATGCTTCAAACAGATATGGCCAAATATTTGAATTATATTCTTTATGCCATTCTTAGGGTGTTAAGGAATTTGTATCATGCAATAGTTATCTTGCTCGTGAAATCGAAACTTCTATAGTGGAAACATTTCGCAACCTTCCGTCTGGAGACTGCACCGATTCCGATCCTATCTTGACAGGGCCAATTTTGTATCCTAGCATGTCCATCCTCTTCACGATTATCTGTGCGACGTCCACAGCTCTGGTTATGCTCTTTCCTCGAGCCTTTATAATCACGATCGGCTCATTGGCGAGTTGGACTAGCGTAGCAGTAACATAAGTCATTAGAGGCTTTTTACCTACAAAAATCTCATTGCTCGCTTTATGTCCAGTGTGTGTGTTGCTAATCGACATTGGGCTAGGGTTTATCTCTTGCTCTGGAATATAATGTTTGTTGATTGCTCGTACATTATTCGATCTGAGAATATTTTTTCAATATTTTTTCAGTGTCAGATGGATTTGCCGAGATTTCTTTTACTGCGTCAGGGTTTTCGACTTCATAGCAGTGTAGCAGTTCTTCTTCGTCTTTGTAAAATAAAAAAACTTTATCTTCAAAAATACAATGATATAGCTGATTAATGATCATCTTTTCTGGTTTCAATTTAACGCCATCAGACTGAACCGTAACAGGATATTCCAACTTGAAGAAAGTATAGGACCATTTGAAAACAAATACTTATCTAAAGTAATAGAGGACTTGTCCTCAGCAACGTTCTATTGGACCCTCAGTCCATTTTTTTGCGATGGATTATCCCGTTTTAGCTCAGTATGTGTTATTATCATAGCGTTTATTAAATCGCCCTTAAGGAATGTATAACGAACTACACTAAACATAAAACAAGAAAATATAAAAATTGTTCCAATTCCCGCGAATAAATTTGCAACTTCGTAATGCATATTCTGAACTATCGAAAACCTGCGGCTCTCCGTCTTATCACATTTAGCCTAACCTCAACGATTAATTTTCGATCTGTTGATGGAATGGAATAATGACAACGATAACAAGAACATTGAAACCAGTTATACGAAGCAGGATAAAATGTCTAATTTGTGGGGTAACTCATTCAGAATACGATACTGGAATTCGATATGTCTGATTAATTGACGATATTATACTACGGTGTTCCCGTCGACTCCTTTGGAGAGGCATCATCAGCAGGCGAAGCAGCGGAGATAGGCGAGGTGTTCCATAGCTGAGCTTCATTTCTGGCCCTCTTACCTTCAATATAAGCGACACTAGCAAGGTAAATCCCCAACCAGGGTAAGAACATAATCTCGCCTGCAAGGGAATGAAATGTCTCCCATTCCGTAACATTAGTAGTTATTATCAACGCAAATAAAGATAACGATATTATCCGTATTACATTTACAGAGGCGGTTCCTATCACTCCGAGCCCAAAGTAGACGAGTTTCCTCCCTATTGGTATATCCATCTTGAGAAGGAATGCAAGCATTACTAGACTGTAAATAATCATGCTGTGGACGCCAGCAGATGGCCAGAATACCTTTAGTGCAAACTGTCCATGTAAGCCGTTTAGCACTAACAGATTACCCTGCGCGGTGGCCGGGGGGCTTGGCCCCAGACTCATTATATGATTGTCAATAAGTCTAATGACCCACTGATCTATCTGCAGGTAAGATGGGACAATGATTTGTAGCGGTCCCAGACTGTCATAGGGAAAGAATGCATCAAGCGACAGAATCAGGGCACTACCCGCAAGATAAATCGCACCTGCGGAAGCGATCTTATACCAATTTTTTCCAAATAGTATAATCTGAGACAAAAGAACGTAAATAGCCATTACTACAAAGTCCCACATCCAGGTCCAACTATAAATAAGCTGGACCTTATAGAATGGCGCGGCGGATACTATCGTATCTCTAAGGCCTAGGGGCAATGCAATAAAATATCCAATTGTAAGAACCGAAAGGCAACTTACAACAAAGTATTTTTTTCTATGAACATTGAGCTGAAGACCCCATATTTCTGCCGAAATGAAGGCCAGAGCGAATAAGAATCCTCCCCGACCTTCATTCCATGACAGGTTAAAGGTACCAGGATAGGCGATAATCGAAAAGAGAATCGGCGCTACGAGAACGAGTATAACGGCTATGTTTGGACTTAAGCCAAAAATTCGGTTGTTCTTACCACCAGAATGTACGCGTTTGCTCTTATCGAACAAGTCCTGGTCTTTCTTTTTCATTAGTCGAAAATAAATTTGTTTTACAGAAAAGCATGCAGTATGTTTATGCCTAGCGACTATTACACTTTACATGATAATAAGCAAAATTGAAGGATCGATTAGTAATTCTAGAATATTAAATGAAGGTTCTACTTCTATGACTATACGATTAAGAATGCATCCATTTACATCATTGCCCAGATTTTGAATGAACTTTATTAAATCTAGCAGCAAGTATATACTCTGAACTCTTCCATTTTCTGAATTAGATTTCCTACCCTGTTCTGGACTAGCTATGTTAATCATGGTGCCTGATTCAATATATCAAAAATTATTGACTTCTCATAAACGCACGCGCAGCAAGTTTGGCTATTCTGATCGGTTCTGGAATAGATCCTTGGAGGGTAAACGAATTAACTATCGTAGATGCTTCTTTTGAGCTAAGCCCCCAATATCGCGCGAAGATAAACTTACCAGTCTTTAATACAATTTTATCTCGTTGCCCTAGTTTATAATATTGTTGCAATTTTTGCTTCGAGTCATTTGGAAAATGACGTTGAATATTCCCTTCGAGTCCTTCTGAGTCATTGAATGTAATGGCAAGAACTGGAACACCCGTCTTATCCGTAATTTCTTCTCCATCTATTATATTGTACATGCTAATAATAAGTCCGTCAAGCATTATGCAATTAACGTCGTCCCTCTTTAACGACCTAACCATGGACAGTATGTTTTGCGTCGAATCATTGCCTCCAATCGTGACGGTACCAAAAGCTACACCATCAACTATCAGATCACGACGCATAACTATGCCTGCAATGGTGGAAGACCAACAGGATTTATTGAAGCTTTCCGCTACGCCACATACTCGGATACCTCTTTTCTCCGCGTGAAACCTCGCCCGACAGCTACCTCCTTTAATGTGTTCGGAGGGTACGTTAGAATTAACCATATGCCCTATTACTAAGGAGCCGTTATCAGATTTTCCTTTTTTTGCCGCGACCTTGGCCTCGGTTACAATTTGTAAGGAACTCTAAATATGTCGTGGTTAGTCTTCGTGTCCCTAAACCTAAACATAAACCAAACTTGGACGTCACAGACCACATAGACATGGATGAAGGGAAGAGAGATGTTTTTATGAATAACACTTACTTTGGAGCGAGTACCCTCTAATCTTTTACTCACTCCATGTTTGCTACGATGGGCCCACCATGAATAATATCACTATTTTGGGATTGACCCTCGATCATCGTGAAGACGAATCGCGATCCTTGAAATTCTGCTGAACCAACTCTCTCCCAATTTATTTTATATTCATGGGTTAGCTGTTTACCAATAATTTTAATATTCGTCGGCAGATTAGAATAGAGATTATCCAATCGCACGGGATCCTTGGTTCCTAATAAGGATCTACGCCTTCTCATTAAATACTTAATTGCTACGTTCTTATGAGCATGCCCCTCAACAGGAATTTTTTCTATCCCAGTGTCGATGGTGAACTGACGTTTTGCCAAACGGTGTGGATGACCGGCATTTATACAAAAGTTTTGTGGTCATCACATGGATACAAAATGGATAGCGAAATAAGCTCACTTGCTTCGCCGCAGCAGAGAGAGTCTATACAACACACATTGAGTTTGCAAGCTGAGATATCGACTAACTTTAGAATGTTTCAAAGATGTTAAAATTATAAAAGTTCAATCGTAGTTTCGATTGTTCTAACATGGTTCCTATTCATCTAGACTCAAAACAGTTGTATAAATTTACTAATTCGTCGGAATAAATCCAATATTAAGAAATTGATTCAGCGTCATGGAAATTCGTGGGGATTGTTGCGTGGCCAGTAATAATTTTGTATGAGGCATCGTGGTTAACCATATTAGCAAGACTGGAATTGTACCAACCACAATCATCGTCAGGACTATCAGCCATGTTGCCGTGTGCATATCCGTACTTCGGGGCAACCGTATATAAATTTTAAAAATTCTTGAAATACAACCCGTCATATGCTGTTCATCTACGATATCATAGTCCGAGTGTGGTCTTCTATAATTTTCGACAAGGATGTGTCACTGATTACATCTACTGATGAGAGAAGAATGTGAAGCGACCCCAACCTTCGCCAATGTATGAAAAGGGGTCTCTTCATTTACGTCTATCAATTCGGGATCACTAACTTTGTTTGGAGCAATCTGCCCTAGCTCACACGTATGTAGGATAAAAATTGCATATACCAATCGCCCTTTCTTCTCAGATTAAAACGCCGAATAAAATAGGATTATAAATAAGCGCATTTGAATGTCCTCTGCGTTTAGATGAGATTGCTTGAATTTCAAGGAAAGGAACTTTTTTCTCAGTACGGTCTTTCTGTTCCCGCAGCATATCTCGTTAACTCTAGAGACGAAGCCATTCAAGCAGCGACAAAACTCGGGTATCCGGTGGTCCTGAAATCGCAACTCACGGTCGGCGGAAGGGGTAAGGCGGGTGCAATCTTAAAATGTAAAAACGCATCAGAACTTTTACCAAAATTCGAGGACCTCAGAAATAAGGAGGTGAAAGGCGAACTGCCTCGGGGGATCTTAGTTGAAGAAGTGGTAGACATAAAAAAGGAACTTTATTTATCATTTTTTCTGAACAGAAGCAAAAGATGCTACTCCATAATTGCGTCAGCAGAAGGAGGAATAGAAATTGAAAGCGTAGACAGCAAAGTAATATTTGATATCCCCTTAGATGGCATATCCCCTGAAATTGCCGAAGGCGCAGCAACGAAATTACGTTTAAACGGAGTCGCACGAAACGCTTTCGCAGATTTTACAATGAAGCTCTCAAAAATGGTTATGCAGGAAGAGGCTGAGCTCGCAGAGATCAATCCTATGGCCGTGTTGAGTGACGGCTCCCTAATGGCGCTAGATGCGAAAGTGATCATCGATGACAACGCGATGTTTAGGCATGTTGACCTAAAGAAGTACGAGCATATTTCCGAGTTGGAGGAACAAGCCGGAAGGAGTGGCTTTTCATTGGTGGAACTAGATGGGAATATCGCTATCATAGGAAACGGGGCAGGTTTGGTAATGTCTACCGTAGACATGGTCACAGACGCAGGCGGTAAGGCGGGCTGCTTTCTTGACTTCGGAGGTGGAGCAACTACTGAAACGATTTATGAAGCACTAAAAGTCATTAGCAAAATAAAAAGGATCCAAGGTATCCTGGTGAATCTTTTCGGCGGAATTGTAAAAACGAACTTAGTCGCTCAAGCAATACTGGATGCCTATAGAAATAATCTGATCGACGTTCCCCTGTTCGCAAGGATCACGGGGGCAGAATCTGAAAAAGCCAAGACCATGCTCGCGGGAAGCCAGGCAAAATTATATGATACGGTGGAAGAAGCCATACGTGGAGTAGTTAACCAAGTTTCGTAATGTAGAGGAGAAAAGATAGTGGTTCAAGAATACGATATATTTGAGTTATTGGTTGGCAAGGAAAAAGATGACGATTACAAGAAAAAACCTGTCATAATCCAAGGAATTACGGGGAGCTTTGGTTCGACCCACTCCAGATTAATGACTGCTTATGGCACCAATATTGTGGCAGGTGTCACTCCCGGCAAAGGAGGCCAGACCTTTGAAGGAATTCCCGTATTTGATAAGATGACTGACGCTGTTCAATCAACAGGAGCAAGAATCTCTGGGATGTTTGTGCCTGCACCTTTCTTCCTTAGCGCTGCCAAGGATGCCCTAGATAGCGGAATAAAATTACTAGTAGCAGTTCCAGAACATGTACCGATAATTGATTCAATAAAAGTGTTAGAATACGCGAAGACAAAGGATGCAAGAATGGTGGGGCCTAATACGCCTGGCGTCATCGTCCCCCAAGTTATGAAAGTTGGTATCATGCCGGCACAACCCTTTAAGGAAGGTGCCACGGTAGTGTTTTCACGCAGCGGCACATTAATGTATGAAGTCTCGTATAACTTGACCAAGTCAGGATTCGGACAGAGGTTATGCCTTGGAGTGGGTGGCGATCCTATAAACGGAACAAATCTAATCGAAGCTTTTGACATGATTAGGAATAAGGATGATGTTCAATCAGTGGTAGTAGTGGGCGAAATCGGCGGGGATGCGGAAGAACGGCTCGCAGATTATATGATCGAAACAAGCTTCCCAAAGGCTGTTGTTGCATATATCGCGGGGAGAGCTGCACCAAAAGAAAAGAGAATGGGACACGCTGGTGCGATCGTCTATGGGAACTACGGCTCGGCAGAATCAAAATTTATGAAATTTGAAAAGGCAGGTGTGCCGGTCGCGAAACGGCCAGCTGAAGTGCCGAAATTGCTCACACAGAAACTACAATCACAAGTAGGATAGGTTCTTGATTCAATACAGACTAACAAACGATAAAGCGGTAGACAAGGGTATTCTCCACAACATTTCTCCACTCATTTGTCGCCAAGCTATGCTAAGAAGCGTTGTTAAGACCGGTTCGATTAGATTCATAAATAGAATAATGCAAACTCAAGCTGGCTCTTGATAACACCGGAGCGACGTTTCTGCGATAGATGTATGATGAGGACAATACATGATGCGATTGAGGAAGAGGATGTAGTTTATACTTATAAGCGTAAGAGGCTCTATCGTTGTAAAACTTGTGGACGTACGAGTTTCAAAAGAGGATTGAGACCTACTGCAGAATCAGTTTATTGAATAGGTGAAGTTTCGGATTTGAGCTATTCAATCACGCAAGGCATTGTAAAATTGAAAAATGAGTTTATCAAAAATCACGTTACCCGAAGCTTTGTCAGAGAAATATTACCGTTGTCGTATTCTAAGATAATACCAATAGGGGATCAAATGTTATTGTGTATGAACGATTTTGTGAATCATAACCCCATTTATGTTGAATCCGAGGATGTACACGTCTTTGATATACCGTGTAGAGCATACTTCGGTGATATCAACGATTACTGGTTGAGTACAAAGAAATATGATGCGAATTACCAGCCCTTTTATCCTACGTGGATGCTGTCTGCTTACGCTTTAGCATTAGAAGCCAAATTATTAGGCTTCAAAGATATTGTCGATATCGGGTCCGGTGACGGTAGAGTCGCGTACTGTGGCAAGTTGTTGGGACTTAGATCGCTTGGGATAGAAATTGATAGCAAACTTACAGTCCTCCAGCATGAAATTTCTGCTCTAACTGATGTTAAATACGAGATACATCAAGGCGATGCAACAAAATTTGCATACGAATCTCTTCATCTTTCAAGACCTATGTTTTTTATTTCGGGCTTACCTGAATGGGGTGAGATGCTCGCAACCTCAGTGATTCCTCGTATCACGAAAATATCTACGCTAAGAGAATGTTCGGGATTCAATTTTATGGGAAGCCACATTATGAAGGAATATTCAAGAGATAAGACGGGATGGGGGTGGGGTAAAATTATCGAAATGTACGATCTCAAGATAAAAAAATGTCTTACTTTACCTACTTGTTGGACTAACGACGAGAAGATTGATACTGCCTATGTTTTCACGACCATTCAGTAATTAGTCCTTGCGCAGCATACGAAAACTTTTCTTGGGATATCGCTTTGGGTGAGTGCCTGGTTTGTAGGACTTTGCAACATGCAAAGGTACATTACTCATTTGGAAAATTTGAAATATAGCCCGCGAGAGACCGATTGTCTACTCACGAAAACAAACCTCAAGAATGTTCGAATTGAGGACCGCCAGATTGCGATTCTCATTATTCGATGGCTTCTCGTCGGGCTAGTGCCGGGCTAGGCAGAACATCAGTCTGCAGGTTGGTGTAGACTTGTAAACAGTACCTGGGACACTGCAAACTCATCACCACACTAGACTTTCATTCGGTTTGGAGAATGCTCAAAAAATTTAAAGTGCTTTCTTACCTAGTAAACAAGAACTCGAAGTGATAAACGAATCCCCTCATATCTTGGAAGAGATGAACGCAGTCCAATTAAGAAAAAATCTAAATAATAAGACAGTAGCTATCCTCGTTTTTGGGGCATGCGAGAATCATGGTGATCACATGCCCTTTGGCGCTGACTTTTTTGTTCCCATGGAATTGGCGAAACGTATTGCCGCCCGTGCAGGGAATGTGTTGGTGCTGCCTGCTTTTCCCTACGGAGTTAGCTCACATCACAGCGACTTTCAGATGACAATAACTTTGGAGCCAAATACACTGATTAGAGCAATTGAAGACGTATGCTCAAGTCTTATCAGAAATGGCATAAACAGAATATTAATACTAAATGGACATGACGGCAATATCGCGCCTATAGAGTTGTCCGCCAGGATGATAAAGGAAAGATATCCCACAGTAGTGATCGCATGCCTTGAAGCATGGTGGACCCTCGTGGCCAAGACCAAAAATCTATTTGACGAATGTCATGGACTCGGTCATGGTGGAGAGGCGGAAACGTCGGTTATGTTATCAGTCCGGCCCGATCTGGTGGACATGAGGTACGCGCCCCAGAAAACATTCCCTAAGCTACCACGAAATGTAAGGATTTATTGGAAATTCAGTGAGCTATCTAAGACTGGAGCTACAGGTGCCCCACGGCATGCGAGCAGGTCAAAGGGCGACGAAACTTTACATATACTTGAACGCCTATTATTGGGATTTATCAATGATATGGAAAAAAATAATTGGAAATACGGGCTTGCTGTCAAATAATATTCTGACACCGACTAGAAAATTAGTTCGATTTGCTACGTCAGTTTTCCCTCTGAGCTGGAACGAAAATTGTCAAATATTTAAATTGTGGACCGGAAGTTGAAAAAATGGGGCTCGTAGCGCAGACCGTTCAATCAAGTATGGCGATAACGGGCGAATAATGGATAGCGCGGACGCCTCCTAAGCGTCAGGTCGAGGGTTCAAATCCCTCCGAGCCCGGTTCAATACTGTCCCTATATTTAGGTCCAATTTGCGTTACAGTGGTGAATATACTATGTTAACCACATTGGTTATCGATGATCCAATGGCTGTATTTCTCTATTTAGTGGGGTCTCCAGAATCCAAAAGGCTGTGTCCTAGACGGTTCCAGTCAATAATCTCTGGCGCGACTACATAGAACTGTGTATTTCCGTCTACTTCATAATCATCAACAATCTGATTAAGCTTGTTTTGATCGAATTATACTCGATATACTGCTTTAAGGTCAGCTATACCTACACATATATTCCCTCTTCTAGGTTCGTCATTTTCATGTATTCTTTATGGAGAAGCATTTGTTTCTTGATCCATATATCCAGATGCTTTATTGTTTAGATAAAGAATGGCAAACGAAGCGTACATAACTGTTTAAGTCAGGGGTCAATAAATACAGCAGTTTTCGGTTACTTGTAACTTCAGAAACTTTAGAATACACCATCCTTACGATGCTTACCTTCCTTACCTAATACTACAAGCCGGCTGAATTCAAAACAGCACAAGTAAGGATCGTAAGGATGGTAAGGATCATGTGATACAAAGTATAGAACGTTCTAAACTATAATTCACCAAAAGTATACCCGGATTTCAATAAGTTCCCTCAAGTATATTTATTAGGAAGTTTGAATCCGCATTTGACAGAATTTTCCGAATTTATTTTATTTTCTAGGGTACGCACTGGGTGGGGGATTTCTCGGACGATTCAATCCGCTTGGTAACAGAGGTAGCAGCTGAAAACAGGTGGTAACATCATGGTAGCATGCCTGAAGGCTATGGTAACAGTAGGAAATAAGCTAGTAAAATATGGAAACAGTAAAACAATGGTGTGACATGGATATGATACAAATTAGAAGTAGATGTAAGGATAGTCATCGTCCTAAACTTAGCGGCACTCGTTACAACACTCTACGGAGGATATCAATTGAAAGGCGCGGTTGATAGTTCTTTGCTGTCCAGACTGGCACGCTGAATATCTTTCAATCCGTCAATTTCATCCACAGATCTTGTTCATCTTAATAATGGAGAAGTCGCATAAGGAGTGCTCTCTGATAAGGCTGAAGAACATGGCTAAAATAATTTCTGTTTGCAAACATTTGCAATAGAAACCTACATCATTTATACTATATTCTCGTATCTAGAGATGAGTGTGAGAACAATGATATTGAAAATGAATAGATTGAGGAATTTAGATAAGACATCTATGCTTATGATTGGGGGTTTGGCGGTAGTTATAGGAATAATTTTGTACGTAGTTGTGTCACAGCATGGGCCTGCCATCTGTGTTAATGCGTCATTTTGCGGGTAAATGGGTTATGTAGAGAACAAACTAAGGAAGTAACAATCAACTCTATAGATGGATCATTCTAACGATAGCAGTTTCTATTCGGATAGGACAAGACTTTGAAAGCAAAATATCTAGCCAGACGAAATGAGGATCGACAATTTCCGTCCTGCATATTTTTTCAGAATCAGTTCGCCCAGACATCTTAAAATAAAGTGAAAAGTCTTTGGGGTTAGAATAGCTACAGAACATTTCCTTGTAGATTCAGGTTCATTTTTTCAAACCCGATATTCATATTAACTCCCTTATCACATTCAGCTCTACGACTGGTGGTAAGAACGGCGTATCCGGTGTTACTAGTATTATTAGTCATTGGCGATTAGTTGTTTCATATCTGGTGTACGTAGTATTATGCTATTGTTATTTGACTATTAAGAATGCTATTTGAATTCTTCTTCAAGTATCTTTTTTTTTCTACTTATTTGGAATAAGGAGTCTGTTTTCTTAATCGCCTGCTCTCGAGAGCGTCCAAAAACCATTGATTGCAATAGTAAGTGATTTTCAGGAATAACCATACCTGTCTGATCGTCTGTGTATAAAATTTTGAGAACATCATCTTGTACTCTTAGCACTTCTTCATGAATATGTACCATGTTTGTATCCCCATATTGGAAGCCCAGCATCAAGGCTTTGTTTCTTACGTCGGAAGATCCTTTGGCGGAATTTAATATTGCGACCCCAAATTCCTTGCTTAATGCTTCGATCACGCTATCTTTAGTAGGAGCTTTGGTTTTGAATCGGATTGACATTTGATGGAGATGCATCATCCTAGAAGGGACTTTATACGCTTCGACGAACAGGTTTGCCGCTGGCATAAAATCTTTGACATCCTCTTGATGATGAGGCTCTTTATCCCATTCGATCGAATCTCTCACCTCTTTCGAATCTTCAAGATCTGCCCACCTTCTGACGATGGTAACATCGTACCTTTCAATTTCATCCCCAAACTTTTCAGCAAGAGGCTGCATTATTCTCCCCATACCTGACACATTACAGCTACCTTGAATAACATACATTTTACCAATGGCCTTTGCGTAATTTATCCTTGAATTGTGAATCATATCCGCTACCGAGCGGGGACCCCATCTTTCTTCCCCTCCTTGAAAAATAGCAGCTTTTTTCATAGGCTCATATAGTCTCTTTTTGTTTTCGAATCCCTCACCCTCTTTGGCCGCATCTACAATTATGTCGCTTTGATTTACAGCTTCTTGCACAGTTCCAGATACCTCATATTTATTATCACTGAATTGTTTCAGATTGCGTTCCGGTACATATACATCGTATTTGCTCTCCAGCGCCTCCCTCGTCTTCTCGTCTGCGCTATACTTCGCGACGCCGATGAATTGAATCTCCTTGTCACCAGACAACGTATTCGCTAGACGACGTCCAATATTGCCAAACCCATTCACAAACACTTTAACCAATACAATTCACTAATAACTAAATTTTCTAATGGATGTGGTTTTTAACATTTTATATACATTTCTTGCGCGCAGCATACATATATTTCCTATACATATCGCATTTTTTAATCAACAGAGCAAGCATTGCACAAATTCGTTCAGACCCATCGAAATTGTTTTTCGCACCCCAATCTTGAACTAGGTTTAAATATAATTTCAAGGGTACACACAACAGAGAAAATTGTGTTTTGACTAGATGCGAGTTCGGAATGGAGGACATTATAAAATGAGGGTCCTTGTTGTAGATAATTATGATTCTTTCGTATATAATATTGCGCAACGACTAGGCGAATTAAAGACTGAACCGACGGTCATTCGAAATGAAAAGCTTACCGTTAATTCGATCAAAATTATAGATCCTGATGCAATAGTCATTTCTCCTGGCCCAGGTCACCCCGCAGACAGGAAATACTTTGGCATATGCACGGATATCATAGCTGAGCTCGGACCACAAACACCTATCCTTGGTGTGTGCCTTGGACACCAAGGTATAGTCCACGCGTTCGGTGGCAAAGTCGTCAATGCCAGAAAAGTCAGACACGGAAAAACAAGTATTATCCAATACAATTCCGGAAGACTTTTTGATCAGGTAAGCAATCCATTTAAGGCAACTCGCTACCATTCTTTGGTCGCGGATAAGAAAATTCCCCCTTGTCTCGAAGTTACAGCAACTGCGCTTGATGATGGTGAAATTATGGCGATCAGGCACAGACAGTACTTGATAGAAGGAGTACAATTTCATCCCGAATCTGTTTTAACAGATCAGGGACCGAAAATTTTTTTCAATTTCATCTCAATGGTGAAGAGATGAGTGAACCGAGAGCTATGCGCTGATCTACGTCCCATAATCAAAAAACTAGTGTCTAGAGTTAATCTATCGGAAGAGGAAGTCCGAGGTTCTATGAGTCTGATCCTTGGAGGCAAAGCCTCTGAGGCTGCCATTACTTCATTCTTGGTCGCGCTTCGGATGAAAGGCGAGTCGCCTGAAGAAATTACAACGATACTTCAGGCCATTAAGAGCAATGCTATAAGGATTACACCAAACATCAACGGTAGATTGGTTGATACATGTGGGACCGGCGGTGATATGATAAAATCGTACAATATTAGTACCGCTGCTGCAGTAATAGCATC
This sequence comes from Candidatus Nitrosopolaris sp., assembly GCA_051985995.1. Taxonomy (GTDB): domain Archaea; phylum Thermoproteota; class Nitrososphaeria; order Nitrososphaerales; family Nitrososphaeraceae; genus Nitrosopolaris. Next base: position 20,742 of record JBPYDU010000044.1, on the reverse strand, counting down.
CGCAGCAGGGTGCAAAGTCGCAAAACACGGTAATAGATCTGTCTCGGGATTCTGTGGCAGCGCGGATTTTCTAGAATTTATTGGGATGGACTTGGATACTTCCCCTGAAGTCATACGTAAAACGATCGAGAATATAGGTTTTGGTTTTCTTTATGCCACAAAGTTCCATCCCGCTATGCGCAGCGTCGCCTCTGCCAGAGCTTGCGTAGGAATAAGAACTGCCTTTAACATCGTCGGACCCTTAAGTAATCCCTGCACAAATCTTTCCGGTCAACTTGTAGGAGTTTATGAGCCCTCTTTACTCGAAACGGTCGCTGCTGCAATGCAAAATACTGACCTACATGAACTGATGGTCGTACATTCTTTCGATGGTTTTGATGAGCTTTCTAACACATGTGAAAATGATATTATCTGGATACATGACAGAAAAATTAAACGACTACGACTTCATCCTAAGGATGTAAATGTATTAGTTGCTAAGCCCGAACAACTGGTAATACATTCTGGAGAAGAATCGATAAGAGACACACTCCAAGTTGTATACGGTCTCGCCAGCCCCGAAAAAGAAGACATAGCTGCGATGAATGCTGCCGCGGCACTAGTCATCGGAAAAATTGCGAAGGATCTAAAAGAAGGCGTCGGAATCGCGCGAGCAGCTATAAAGGAAGGTACTCCCCAAAAAAAGCTATCAGAATTAATACATTTATGTGGTAATAAAGATAAATTAATAGAAGCTGAGCAAAAGTTCGATATGGTATGACTTATCCTTCTACATCATGACTACTCAATGTAGCTAGTGGGTTTCTTTCGTGCTCGATCAAGTTCATATTATTGTGGTCGGTTCGTCCTTGATGTATTTATTTCAGATGGTCCCCTAATGAATGTATGCAAAGTGAAAAAAATATAATTGATATTACTAGTGTGATAGATACAATATGAAACAGTTAGTTTATTTGATAATATTGGATATCAAAAATAAAAATTGGAGTAGACGAGCATTCCATCCTACTCCTTTTACTTGACATGCAAACCAATAGTTCCGACTGAGCGCTTTTGTTATTTCCTCTTACTTGTGGATTTTGCTTTTACTTTTGCGGTTCTTATAGTTGGTTTCTTGCTAGCTGCTTTGGCCTTAGCAATTTTTTTGCTACCACCGCCTATCTTGAACATCTTTGTACCACATACAGTACATATTCCTGAGAGAGCACTTTGACCGTTTTTCATAGTTACCTGCTTTTCATCTTTCATATCTCGTTTCGCTTTACATTTTACACAATAAGCCTGTGTTGCCAACCTGACATAAATCCTCGTGCTTGAATATAAGAATAGCTCTGTTTTGGAGTCTTTCTGGGACAAAATCTAACTGCGATGAACACATTATATGAAATCTTTATTACATTTATATTCTGGAGATCCTGAAAGGTACATTTCTAGTGTTCCAGACCTTTTGCAATACAAAGCACGTTTGAACTGGGGAGTGAAGGATAATGTTGCAAGTCATATGTTTTTCCATTATATTTTTATGTCATGGCTTCCCTCCTCTTTGTAGTAAGGACGACGAGGATTGAGCTCTGTAGATCAAAATCCAGTTCACGATCTAGAATCCCTGAACTGGGATGATTTGGTTTCTTTGAAACGTAGTTTTCTTAAGCAGATAAAGGATTTGACTGACAAAATCATCGATATCGAGAAAAATAAATTTCGTTCGGTAAACGAGAATATCCAGCAAGAGAAAAATAAATTTGTTAACATGACAAGAAGATTAGCTCAGATACGGACGGAAATGAATTCTAACAATTCTCAGTTACTGATGATTAGTGAAAAAATTTCGAAATCCAAAAATTTTGTAAGTACAATGATACCTCGACTTCCATCCGAAAATGAATTTGATTTGGTTAGGATTCTTGAATCAAGCCAGATATTGGTTGATAAAAAGCAGTACAAGAATGAACGGGAAAAGAATGAAACCTTAACCATACTGAACGATGCTTCAATGAAGCTTGAGGCAATAAAAGCTATTCGCGCTGTGACCGAACAATTAGCAGATCTCAACACGGAAGCTGAACAGATTAAAACGATACTAAAAATTCTTGATTCCGAAAGCAAAACACTACAAGCCAAAGTTGCTGATATTCAAAATAAATTAAACGAACTTTTCGAGGACAAGCGAAGTCAAGCTTCGGAGCACCAAAGGTTCCTTAAGGATTACGACGAATCCTTGGCGACTTTAGATAGCATAAATTCGCGGCTTGATGCATTGGCTCTATGGAGGAAGAGGCACCGACATGGAGAAGAAGCACTGTTCAAGGTTAAGGAATCTGCTAAGAAAAAGTTCGAGGCTGGTGCCAAATTAAGCTTCGAAGAGCTAAAGTTGCTTTACGGTGAAGATAAGTAGAGTGAAGTATAAATCGCTTACCTAATCGCTCGACGATAATGTCGGAAGTGTGTGTCTATGCATTATTCCGAATGTCTTCGCCTTTAGCTTCAAGACACGAAGGTTCAAACCCGAAACAGACGATATATTGCTCACTACTTCTCTGTCTGCTTGCCTTAGGCTTATTAGAGTATACTCGTTGAAAGTGATTTTTCAGTTCCTCCTTCAGTCCATTAAGTAACTCTCCTTCGAAAACTTTAAACACCGAAGCGCCGCGTCTTCTCAATAGCTTAAGAGCCGCAGCCAAGGCACTTCTCGTCAAAGAGATTTGTCTGCTATGATCTAAATCCCATATACCGCTCAAGTTTGGAGAAATATCAGATAACACTATGTCCGCTCTACCGCCGACTAATCTGAGAACCTTATCTATTATTTCGGCATCATCGATGCTACCTCGTAAGATCGTGACACCCTCCAATGGCTGTATTTGCTTGATATCTATCCCGACAACCAGACTGTCAACACCGACTTTTTGTTTTGCTACTTGAAGCCAACCTCCCGGTGCTGAACCCAGATCTACTACTACTTGTCTTGGCCTAAATATACCGTAAGAGTGGTTTAGACCTAGGAGTTTGTAGGCAGATCTGCTACGATAACCTGCGTCCTTTGCCAAATTTCGGTAATAATCTCTTTTTGCATCTGTCAACTTCATACTTTGTATCATCTCTGTATCAATAGAGGAGTGACATGGTATACTACATAATTCAACTTAGTGGAACCTAACACGGTTTCACAAGATGTGTGACACATGTACCAAATCTCGATTGATACGCACTCTTAGCAGAAAACCCCTATATGCCTATCTATCAAGTTACCGTTTACAAGACATGTCATAATATATCATTATCACATTCGGGCCATCACCGATAGTGTGGAGGACTAGGTGAGGAGTACTCCGCAATTATTATATATGTGATCGCCAAAACAGCTATGATTACAACTACTATTTTTTCTTGATAAGGAAAGTAGCAGGATGAACGCCCGGATTTGTTATTATACATGTCATAGTGACCGGCCAATCCAAATAGAAAGCCTATGAACAGAAGCATGGCAAGACCAAATGCATATGTCATGAACCTCGGATCTTTAAAGCCAAACACAGGAACAAAATATATCCCAACTACCAACTAGTTGAAAAAAGAGGAAGATTAGTCTCTTGCAATAGGTTGTCCTGAAAGAGATGCATCTCTTCCCAATAGTGACTTTAATTGGGACAATATTGTCAGTTACATGCACGGATGCGAATTCAAGGAAATTAGATTTTATGAAGAGGTAGAAAGACTAGAGCTATGGAACAAGATGCTTTATAGAAATAATCACGTCGATTTCGAGTGCTAGAAAAGGATTGAAGTTTTCATATAGTCTTACGTTATTAATCTCTAAATGCCTAAGTAGATAGTCGACTATTTTGGCGCAACTACTATAGCCTCATTTCTCGTTAATTTTTAGCACCTTTTTCGACTGTTTCTTTGCCAGGGATGACTTAGACTCGCTTACTAACAGCTCAGCTTCATCTTGAGGGACAAGTTCTTGCGCGGAGTGTTTCCGGGGCAGCGGTTCTTCTTGTTGGTGGGTAGCAGTATCAAAAGAAGCTAAAATCCAATTTTCAATTAGGTTACAACTATTAGGACTATAATATGCCTCAACTGAACACATATGTTCGACTGGACACGTCAGACAGGGAGCCTGTTCGATAGATTGTGTGCCTACTGGTAATTTGACTGCAAAGAGTTTGTAAGTCCATCGTCCATTTTTCAGTATCTTTTCACGTTTTATAAGAGCCCTTTTTTCAAGACGGATAGCCACTCGAGAACCATCGCGGCTAGTTAGATCAAGCTCCTTCCACAATTTTGATTGAAGGATACCATCTTTTCCATTATTGATTATAATTCTAAAACTTTTCCCCGTTAAGCCTTCTACGTCAGCATCATTTAATTTCACTTAGATAACCCCGGAATATGCTTATAAGCGCTGTCCTTCTAAATAATCGTTTTGAGTCCATTTGGCAAATCTAAACACTCGTCGCGGCTGGTTGGATAGTGGTATAGAGATTGTGCTTGTGAAAATATGATGGACTCCAAATCTATTTATCTCGAAAAGAACAATAAATCTCGATGGGCAAATTCCTAGGAAGGAAGCCTAAGCCAAGGTCTAACCCTGCTTCTGAAGACACAACATATGTACATTATGATGACACTTCGGAATTCCAGAAGCATGACCTCTATCAGAAAGGCGTAAACCAAATGGCGAGTGAAAAGCTAGAAGATGCTATTCGCAGTTTTGATCTGGCTTTAAGAATTGACCCAAAATATGTAGACGCGTGGATAAAAAAAGGATATGCCCATTTTCACCTTGGCCAATACCCTGTTGCCGTTTCCTCTTACAACAATGCGCTAGATATAGATCTCAACAATGGGGAAGCATGGAATTTGAAAGGGTTAGCGTATTATAGAATGAATAATTACGAGAAAGCCGTAGAAGCATGCGAAAAAGCGATTGATATTAATCCTAACGACGGAATGTCATGGTATAACAAGGCGTGCTATTTGACGGTTGTCGGGAAGGTCGAGGAAGGCATGGAGGCTCTCAAGCGTTCAATAGAGATAGATATCTCGTATGCAAAGAGAGCGGTTCGTGATCGAGACTTCGAAAACGCGAAGGCAGAGGAAGGGTTTAGACGTATCATTGAAGTTGTAGTCCTAGAGTCTATAAGACAAGGCTACAATCATGTAGGCAAAATCGTTTGGGTCACAGGCATGGACAGATCTGAAGTCGAAGACGCCTTTATGCGATTATCAATGAAGGGGTTGACTGTAAAAAAAGAAAGGAAAGAAATCCATGGTTTTTTCACGAGCAAGGAGGAGTATTACGAATTAGTCAAAGAGATTGCCGAGAAGGTAGGAGTGGCTAAACGCGTTGGTTTATTCGGGTACAGCAAAGTAGTATCTGCACCTGTACAACAGCTGAGGGATATTATCGAAGTCATTGGAAAAGCGAAAGAGTCAGTGGAAAAAGGCGATGTAAATGCAACGATCGAATGTTTTGATCAGCTTATTAACCCAACCAAGCACGGAACTGCAATGATAGAACAGTTCTTTGATGAACATAGAGATTTGAGACTATTCCAAATAAGGTTAAAGGACAAAGGATATGAGTATCTAAACTCGCACAAACCTGACCTGGTTAAGCTTTTGACAGATATTGAGACTAAGATGCGAGCTGGACCTGTGTCCACATCAACAAACGAGTAGATCCGACCCAAACGTCTGTGATAGCGGAATCGCCTGAAATTATTTACACCTGCTTCAAATTGTGTGGTGGATGATATTTGATCGAATAGCCTATCGGAACTTTTTAGTATGGCTTATCTTGTGTTCATCTAATCTTTCGTATGTCCAAATATATGTTTTGAGTGTGACATAACGTATTATCACATCCCCTTCTGATGATCTCTGCTTATTCGTTTCAAGGCTACCTCGTAGAGAACTACTGAATATTGAACTTTGCTTTCATAAATGGATGGAGTGTACAAAAGTAATCATATGTTTTCTCACTTAATTTCGCAGTATTAAGAACAAATGTCTTTTTAGGCATGATAAGGGAGGAGTCGAAGGACTTGCCGCTGTCTATAAAGCTTGTCACTGTATGAGGAACGTTATCATTATTAGTCCAAATTATCCCTCCACCTTTAGGGACATTGAGGACTTTGGGGGAAAAATTTGGATTACCCTTAGCAGACGCACCGGGCAAAATACTTACCATCCTTGTAGGGGCGCCTTTTGACAGAGTTACATTTGTACCCGTAGCGTTGTGAGTAATAATGCCGGTCACATTGTGTCCAGGCTGAGCAGAAGACTTTGGAGCGACTCCCAAAGCATAAAATGCGGAACCTCCCACTATTGCAACTCCAATTAGAATAATTCCAAGATTCCTAAGATATGGTGTTTTTTTAAACGAAGCTATTGCAAGAATTGATATAGGGACAAAGATTATCATCATCAGGACAATATATGCATAGATGCTTGGAACATGAGCACTCACCGTTATCGCAGCAGCAATTCCGAATGTTATTAGAAAGCCTAGGATAATAAAGGTGGCTGACTTAGCTCTAGGGCTTGAAGGAAAACCGTCCTTGAATAGACCTTGTACCAAAAAAATCAGCCCTAAAAACATAGCCAAAAGCGATACTGCGTGCATACCTTCTAAAAAAGTAGCAGCAATTCCAGCAAGAGAAAGCGAAACACCTGCTATTCCTAATGCAGTAAGACCTATTCCAGGCATGAGAAGGTCCCAATCGGTCATCTATCAATTCTATGGAAAGAATTTTCAGATAATTAATCCTTTCTGGATTTGAATATTCATGTGCTAGCTTAGTTACCATTTCATGGGAACCCGGCACTCTTCATCTCAGACAAAAACGACTCTACAGGAAAATGTTCAAGGGAAAACAATATTGTTGCCAATCATTAGTAACGGTTAAATAATTTCTTCTTCCTCATGATATTATGAAACAGGTACAGCTCATGCGGCTGCTCGTTAAAGAGAGAGCCATTGTCAGACTCTTAAAAACTATAGGATATTCAGAATATCCGACTCGAGAATTACTCCAGAGGTTAGGAGCATATGGTTATGGTCATAAGCTTTTATTGAAGGCGCAACGCAATGGATTGGTCCAAAGAAAAGCGGTCAAGAACAAGGTATATAATAAACTCACAGGAGATGGCAAGAAACTTGTCAAATTAGCGAAAGAATTAGGAGTTTAGGCTCAAACGGACTTTCTTGTCTCCAATCCGAGCTCTGCTAATTTTGATACAGTCCCTTCAGCCACGTAGGAATTTCAAATGTTTATCGGCCGTTAAAACCGGAGGCCAGTTCGTATATCTTCTCGATCCAGGAGGATGATCTTATTATTCCACTTGCGACCAGAATACCCTCAGCGCCGAGTCGAGCTGCGATACTAACATCGATTTTTTCGCTTATTCCAGCGCCACAAATTAGTTTTGTAGAGCTAGAATACTGGCCTTTTGCTTCTACAGAACGTGTAATAACGGAGGGTTCATGTTTCGAAACAGCTTTTCCTGACCCAATTAATTCAGGAGGTTCGATCGCAATAAAATCAGGGCGAAGCTTTGCAATGTTTGCTACCTCGTCAGGAGTAGTGACGCAAACTACCGAATTCATCTGCAAATTTCGAAGACGTTCGGTTAGCTTACTAATGGTGTGCCGCTCTAGCCTGTGTTCGCTATGATTCAGGAGCGAACCACTAGCCCCAAATGACTTGGCCATTTCAGGAGCGAAGAAGCCCGTAGAAGCGCCTTCTGGCGCATCGTCGAGATGTTGGCATAAGACAGGGAGTGGTACGCTTTGACTTACTACGGCTAATGAAGCTTGCGGGGGTGCCAAAGCAATCTCTACATTTGTATCCTCGGCAACTTTCTGTGCCACTTTCGACAATTCAATAGTTTTTTGACCATAGATTTCTGGATAATTTTTAAAATTGATAATTATAAGAGGAAGTCTCAATTGTGGCCACTATGTTTGTACTTGTCTATTCTGTTTGGTCTGGTTAGATTCTTCTGCTAGAGGCTTGAATTTCTTGTTAAGTTTTGCCATTCTCGCTTCATACCCCTTATTGTACTCCAGTTCTTCAGGCACTAGTGTCGCAGGATGAATGAATCCTTGGTTACGCATGATTATCGCTCTTTCAGCTGCCAACATTCGTTGTAGATCCCAGTCTGTAGTGCCAAACCCGTCATGTGGACCGGTCATTTTTCCATCATGCATGCTGAATACTAAGCACGAAACAATTGGTAAGGAATAGTTTAGGCTAGCTGCGGAATTCAATTTGACTGGCGTGAGCGGCATATGATGGCTGCCCCTCGTATTTCCTGCTACAAAATGGGGATTGTTAAATGCGCTGCCTGCTTCCTCGGTTGCTGGAAAATCCTTTTGCGTTCTCACGATAGCTATCGGATCATCCTTCCCCACATACGTGCCTGCAATGTTATGTAATCTGTCAGTCGATGCTGAGACAATATGTTCACCGTCGGATGAGAGAACCGATTGTATTACATACCTTCCAGGATACATTAGTGCGGCTTCGAGTTCTGGCTTGTCCTGCCACATTTTTAGGTCCGCTATCGTACCAGCAATCACATCCATAATCCTGAAGGTTACTCCAGCAGCCAGCTTTTCATTAATAAGGAGACCCGTATTACTTCTTGCGTCGACAAATATTCGCCACAGTGGGAAGTTAAACGCACCTGGTTCGGTCTTGTCTGCTGCAAAGATACAAAAAACTTCACTTGGACGCTCTTCCATCTCAATCTCTGCTACGCCTGGACCCATTCCTCTCACATTTCCTGAAAACGAATCCTTCAGGAGGTCTTGGCCGGCACCGTACAAGCCTTGTTCCTTAGCAACTCTAGTGCCTTCTGTAAATGCATCCCAAGCAAGTTTATGTACTCGATCGTTATCGACGCTGAGAGTGTGACTCATGATAATATGAATATCATCCCCCGTATATCCCACATAATAATCGAGTAGCAAATCTTTTGCCTTTCTTCCTACAAAGGTTCTAACTGTCCCAACCAGTTCGTCACTTGGACGAGTGTGACCCCCGATTCCTCCAATGTCTGCTTTAATTGCTGATAATGTAATTCGCATATCGAAATTCCCCTATCTGAAGTTTAAAACCTTTTTGATAACGTCAAAGGACCTCTAGAGCGGATATAAGCTGAAACCGAATGAGTTAGTACGAGACGCGAGATACGGGATAGATCGCAGCTATTGCCTTCCACACAGGCCGATGATACGTACGCAAAATTACACCTAACTAATTGTACTCTACATAGTACTTATAACGTCGTTCAACTTCTTTGTTATCGCCTTGAAGCACCTTTTCTATCTCCTTTCGTAGGATTCTCCTAGCGTAATCTCTAAATTGATCGATTTCTGGCCCTTGAGGAAAGGTCGACAATGTATATTCGAAATGTTCCATGAATTCGACAACTTTGGTGCGGAACTCTACCCTCGTGGGCCACTTGGTTTTCGCTAGCTTAAACCACGTGGTAGCGCATGCAGTAGAATATATTTTAGCGAGATCTTCGATCAGACGATCTATTTCAAAATAGTCCTGCACAGGATATGGACAAGCCCAAAGTTTAAAACTATTCCTCGTTTTTTAGCCGAGCACAGGTGTAAGAATCCTGAAAAAAGAGTACTTGTTATGGGAGCAAATCAAAAGAAATTGTGAAAAACGGGATGACAGTAATAGTCACACGTGCAGGTCGTCAGACGAAACTACTAAGGTATTAAACAGATGCGAAGAGTGGTGTTTCCTCAATTTTCTAACTTCAAGACGAACTGAGACCGAATAAGAAAACTAGAAAGAAAGCCTCTTTTGCAGAAGGGATTAAGCTTTGTCGTGCAGGACCCGCGATACCTCCTTGAATTAGACATCACTCGCACGAAAACCTCTGCCCAAATATTGCTATTCATTCATACTCCATTTGTCTTGCCACAAAAATAGAAAGGTACAAATCAAGCCTTTGTCCATGGGTAGACGACGAAAATATTGCCGATAACCGATGCTACCAAAAAACAAATCGCACAGCAGCGCAGACTGTTCTTTAAAATCTGCTTTAAATGCGGTGTTAGGAATCCCATCTCTTCCGCGAGGTGCAGAAAATGTCATGGAAGGCATATGAGGCTCAAAAACAGGACTTTGGGAGTTAAGAAATAGTTTGTCACAATTCCGGACGTCTCTGAGGTAGGATTTTTGAGTATGGTATTACTAATATGGATTGACAAGAAAATAAAGCATCCAAATCCTCATTTTCAAGATTGTACTCTGGCCGTTTGACTTTCGTCCTAGATATTCGCCTTTTTCATGCTTTCGGTTACTGGAAGCTGCAGAAATGTCATATTCGTCGTCATGGCGTATTCGACTACGTCATCGTCTATTGACACATATCCACCCATCTAGAACGAGAACTGATTGTACCTTTTTTATCTACCCTACTTCCGCCAGTGGAGGGTGTCCTTCTGAGCTATCTCCGTTTCTACTTTCAACAAAAATCGGGGGGGCGCAGGTATGGCCCTCTAATGTAACAGGAGTGGAGAGAAAGGAAACGATCATTAACTCGCTTTGTATTTGAGTCGAAGATGTTAATTCTCCTGTGAATTCGGCCACATCATCTTACGCATATCTTTTCCAACCTTTTCTACTTGATGATTTTCAAGATCCTTCATATATCGAACAAACGAATTTTTTCCCTCTTTCTTGTAAATGCTGACCCATTCTTCTGCAAACTGCCCTGATTGAATTTCTTTTAGGATTTCCTTCATTTTTCTCCTTGATTCCTCATCAACCACCCTTGGCCCTCTGGTCAATCCACCATATCTCGCCGTTTCACTTACGCGGTTATACATTCCAGTAATACCATATTTTTGAATAAGATCTACTATCAATTTCAGTTCGTGGATACATTCGAAGTACGCAACTTCGGGTTGATATCCGGCCTGAACCAGCGTCTCAAAAGCATACGTCACTAGAGAGTGGGCGCCGCCACAAAGATCTACTTGCTCACCAAACCAGTCTGTTTCAACCTCCTCTTCAAAGGAAGTTTGAAGTACTCCTGGTCTTGTACTACCAATACCTTTTGCCATTGCCAATACCCTATCCCACGCCATTTTTGAATGATCCTGATACACGGCCACTAAAGATGGGGTGCCAAACCCTTGTTGATATAATTCTCGCACTAGTTGTCCCGGGCCCTTGGGGGCTACCAGTATCACATCCACGATTTCCGGTGCAACTATCCACTTCCAATGAATCGCCGCTCCGTGAGAAAAGCTAAGTGCCTTTCCAGCTCTCATATTTGGGGCAATATACTTGGCGTATGTGTCTGCCTGTTCCATGTCCGGAATCAAAATATGGACGATATCAGCGCCAGCTGCGGCCTCGGAGAGGCCCATTACGTTGTGACCGTCTTGCTGTGCCAATTTCCAACTCTTTCCATCTTTTCTCAGACCAATAATCACGTCGATTCCGGAATCTTTCATATTACTCGCTTGGGCACGACCCTGAATACCGTAGCCGATCACTGCGACAGTTTGGTGTCTTATTGGATCGATTTTTACCTCATGATCCAGCCATCTTTTGGCAGACATTGCGATTGAGTGTGAAATTGTTCTATATATGCGCTATCCCGATTTCGCTCCATATTCCAATCGTGTACGTGCTATACATCAGAGTATTTCTACAATCACCACCGAAAAAAATGTGTACCGTTTGAATTGTTCCTGAAGGTTAGCAGAAATTATGCGGCTACGAAATGCATTACGATTGATTGCCAAATAAACACACAATTATCTTGCTTTCCGTCGCTGACGCCTCCATCCCATCCCCTTTCTGCAATTGATCGAGGACAAGCTCTATGCAGCAAGTTTTCAGGAGGCCTTATTTGCGACTTCCCCTAGTCTTCATGTTCGTTGCTTAATAGCGCGATGACGATCCAAGGAATGACTGTCGTTAGCCAGTCATCTCGAAAAGCCCTAGTACATTGAAAGAGATAATAGCTTCGTAAATTCGGTAGTCGTAAGTTTGCCACCAATATCTTTGGTTTTTCTGTTTTTTCTTAACAGCATAATCATAGCGGCTTCTATACGCTGACCCTCTTTAAACGCGCCCTTATCACCATATTTGTCTGCTAGCCATTCTAGCATCATCTTCGTAGATAATAAAATGGAAGATGGATTTGCTAGATTTTTTCCAGCTATATCGAATGCTGCTCCATGAACCGGTTCGAACAGCGCGAAGGACTCGCCGATATTAGCAGCCGGGCCCAATCCAAGCCCCCCTACTACCTGCGAGGCCTCATCGGATAGTATATCACCGTAAAGGTTCGTTGTCAAAATAACATCAAACTCTTCGGGATTCCGGATCAAATTCATGGCGCAAGTATCTACATATGATTCGCTAAAGACAATATCGGGATAATCTCGTGAGATTAAATTGCAGGTTCTTGCAAATAATCCGTCACCCCTTCGTAAGACGTTGGCTTTGTGTACAGTTACGACTCTCTTCTTTTTATTCCGAAGCATGGCTGTTTTAAAAGCATACTGTGCAACACGTTTCGACGCCTTTTCGGATGTTACTCTCAGTCCTACTACCGTATTCTCATCAGCATCAAATTCCCATCCTAAATAAACGTCCTCCGTATTTTCTCGTATTATTACTAAATCAACGCCTGCAGAAAGATATGGAATATTAGGATACGACTTTGCCGGCCTAACATTTGCGTACAGGTCGTATCGTCGTCGTAAAATGAGAATCACATCTGCTGCGCTTTCTCCTACAGGTCCTTTTAAACATGCTTGTGACTTTCGTATTGAATCTGTGCTAAATTGCGGTAAAGCTTTACCGTATTTGGCTAGAGCTCCGTCACCTGCGTCTACCTTTCTTATACTAAATTTAACGTTACTATTATCGTTTATTGTTTCGAGTATCATTCTCGCAGATGTAGCAAGCTCTGGACCCACTCCGTCACCAGCTATTAGCGCAATGTTATACCTTACCAATCAACAGTCACATTATTTGACAGGGTATAAACTTAATTCCTTGAATAGAATACTTTTTGCAGCATCACTTTGTTAATTGCGTCCATCATAGCCTGAACTGAAGCGACCACGACATCCTCGCCAGCATTTCTTGCAGAAACAACATTGCCGTTTTTGTCCTCCACCTTCACTGACACCTCCGCTAAGGCATCGGACCCTCCTGTAATAGAGTCTAGCCTGTATTCCCGGATCGTTATGTTCGCCATTTCTCCTGCAATCTTTTGTATTGCCTTCAGAGCAGCATCCACAGGACCGACCCCAATTTCTGAGGCAATGTAATCCTTGTCTTCAGTATGCAATCTAACCACAGCGGTCGGTATTATATTCATCCCAGTAACGATATGAAAATCATAGAGTTTGAATTTCTCTTCGAATTTATTATTATGCATAACATCGCCTGTTATAGATAGGAGCTCAGCAGTCGTGATAGATTTCCCCTTGTCTGCAAGGTTCTTTTGTTTTTCCACAATGTCATAGAGCTCCTTTTCTGTTGGGGTGATGCCAAAACCCTCAAGCATTGCCTTTATTCCATGAGCACCAGCATGTTTACCTGCTTGCATCCATCTTTTTCTTCCCACGAGCTCTGGACTAATTGGTTCATAAGTAAGAGGGTTATTTACAATCCCGTGGGTGTGGATACCTGATTCGTGACCAAAGGCGTTTTCACCGATTATTGCTTTATTTGGTTGGACAACAATCCCCATCGTATTTGAGACAAATATGGAGGTCTCATATAGCAACTCAGTCTTGACATTATGTTTCCTACCGTAGAGGCATTGAAGTGCCATAACAAATTCCTCAAGCGATGCATTACCTGCTCGCTCGCCTAATCCGTTTATCGTTACATGCGCACATTCTGCACCCGCGTTTATTCCGGATATGGAGTTAGCTACGGCCAAACCGAAATCATCATGACAGTGCATGCTAATGGGAAGCCTAGTCATTGTCTTTACATCTTTGACAAGTTGCTCGATATACTGGGGAGTAGCATACCCTACTGTGTCCGGAATGTCTAGTCTATCAACACCCACATTCGCCACGGCCATGAAAACCTGTGTTAAGAACGCTCGGTCAGATCGTGTTGCATCTTCAGCAGAAAATTCCACCTGAACACCATGTTTTTTGGCGTATTCGACCGCCCATACAGCCTTTTCCAATACCTGTTGTCGATTCATTCTTAGCTTGAACTGCATATGAATATCTGATGTTGCAATAAAAACGTGAACGTAGGGTAAGTCGCAATTTATAACCGCATCTAAGTCTGACTTCATAGCGCGGGCCAAGCCGCAAATCTCTGCCTTTAGTCCTTGTTTGGTTATATTCTTGATTGCAACTGTTTCTCCATGTGACACAACAGGAAAGCCAGCCTCGATTGCATCGATTCCAAGCTCATCAAGTTTGATTGCAATCTGTACCTTCTGCTCTGGAGTTATTGATACTCCCGGTGTTTGTTCACCGTCTCTTAACGTTGTATCAAATATTCTTACTTTACTGTCAACACCTAACATCTAAAGTTCAGCTCCTCGCGGCAGAGCAGAAACACCCGTTCTGGCCATCTGTGTGATTCCGAAGTGCTCGACAAGATTCCTAAATGCCTCTATTTTGTTAGGCGTTCCAGTAAGCTCTACAGTAATTGTCTCTTTTCCAATGTCGAGTATGTTTGCTCTAAAAATAGCTGCGAAATTGGTTACTTCCATTCTAGTAGTGGGGTCTCCAGCCTTCATTTTTATCAAGGCAAGCTCACGATAAACTGTTTTTTCTGTGTCAAGTACTTTTACTTCTACCACATCAATTAACTTTCTAAGCTGCTTTACGAGTTGATCAAGAGTTCTTTCGTCACTATTAAGAGTAATGGTCATCCTCGAAAGATCGGCTTGTTCGGTGGAACCCACAGTTATACTTTCAATGTTAAAATTCCGGGCTCGAAGAAGGTTTGTAACCCTAAACAGTACGCCGGGTTTATTTTCAAGCAAAGCGGACAATATATGCCATTCCCCGATTTTTTCATTTAGGGTAGTAGACGGAGTTAGTGGTGTCGGGGTGCTGGGTGCAGTTGTTGTTACCACAGCTATTTTCTCACGATCCTGTAACCATGTCTTTGAGACCTGTGCCTGGTACTACGAAAGGATAAACATCTTCCTCAGGGTCTATGACAATATCAATGACAGTAGCAACTTCCATCTTGAGAGCTGATCTAATTGCTTTTTCTAGTTCTGACAAAGACTGAGCTCTAATGCCCTGTGCGCTATACGCTTGTGCTATTTTTACATAATCTGGGCAGTTACGTTGGTGGACCCCCATATAACGTCTGTTATAAAACGTTCTCTGCCATTGAGCCACCATACCTAGCATATAATTATTCATTAAAAAGACAATTACAGGTAAATTATCAAGGACAGACACAGCAAGAGAGTTCTCGGTCATGTTAAAGGATCCATCGCCTGCTATATCCACCACAGGTACCTCTGGCCTAGCAGCCTTTGCACCTATAGAAGCAGGAAAGCCGAAGCCCATAGTCCCAAGTCCGGTTGAGCTGAAAAATGTGCCAGGAGATATAACATCAAAGTGTAATGATGCCCACATCTGACACTGACCTACTTCAGTGGTCACAATCGAATTAGTCGGCAATATCTCCCTAAGTTTTTTTAATGCCTTTCTGGCAGTGAGATCTCTTGGATAATCCTTTATTGTTTCTGCATAGTGATCGATAAGTTCCTTTCTTCTCCTCAACCATGTGTTATCTTGATCTTTTTTTACTATAACCTTTGAGAGCATTTTGATAAGGGTTCTCAGAGACGACTTTACATCTCCGATAACTGCCACATCTACCGATTTGTTCTTGCCAATTTCCGCGGGGTCAACATCCATATGTATTATGCTCATACCCCTTCCAAATTCATCATACCTCCCCACCGATCTATCTGAAAATCTTGCGCCTATAGCCAATATACAGTCTGCCTCCAAAATCATTTTATTGGCCTCTGCGTGTCCATGCATGCCGATAGGACCCATTGCAAGAGGATGATTTTCAGGAAACGATCCTTTACCCTTAAAGGTAGTTACGACGGGAGCCATCAGTATTTCTGCAACTGCCTGTAATTCGGAAAAAGCCCCCGAAAGAATGACACCTCCTCCACCCATTATTATGGGTCTCTCAGCATTTAGCAAAATTTCCACTGACTTCCCTAATTGAGAAAGGTCTGCATCTACCACAGGACTGTATCCTCTTACTTTAATAAGATCGGGGAAGTTCATATCAGCGCTTGACTGTTGTACGTCCTTGGGGACATCTATCAGTACAGGTCCTGGCCTTCCGCTTTCCGCTATGTAAAAGGCCTTTTTGACAGTCTCTGGTATTTCATGTGCAGACCTTGGTTGGAATGCATATTTTGTGCAGGGGTTTGCAACACCGATAATATCTGTCTCTTGGAAAGCATCCTTACCAATCATTGCCAGCGGTACTTGTCCGGTTACGGCTATCATTGGAGAAGAATCAGCATATGCAGTAGCAATACCTGTAATAATATTTGTGGCGCCAGGACCTGAAGTTGCAAAACATACCCCGGCCTTTCTTTTTATTCTCGCATAGCCGTCCGCCATATGGGACGCTGATTGTTCGTGCCTGACAAGTATATGTCTGAGATTGGCATCGACTAGAGCATCGTAAATAGGCAGGTTCGCCCCACCTGGCAGTCCAAACACTATGTCCACACCTTCCTTTTCGAGAGCTTGCATCAGAGCTTTCGCGCCGATCATTTCTACCACTTTTATAGTTCACCTATTTCCTTTTCAAATAACGCCCTGCTAAAACAACGTGCAGAGCTATATCTACAGCAGCATTACAACTGCCACGCTTCGAACATTTACTTGCAGTTGTGAAGGATCTACATGATCCTCTTCACCTTTAGCATAAGGCATTTTCGACAGCATGTTTTCAGCAACACAATTTATAAAGATTGTGTCTAGGCCAGAACGAAAATTTATTATCCTCTCGACGCAGTTTAGCGTTTAATGATCATTATACTCAGCTTTCTCTAAAAGTTGGGCTTTCCCTTTGGAGTTGTCACCGGCGTTTGGAAGAATAAGAGCATAAGAGATGAATGTCCTAAAATAAAATACATATGAATAGGCGAGGGCGCTTTACTACGCGGTCTTAACTACTTGTTGTTCGAGCTCTTTTTCTCTTGTAAAGATGTCATTAGCTTCTTTTACGTTTGTATTCTCGTGTATGATTGCCCTTACTGCTTTAATCATGGCCACAGGACAGTCCGATTGCCAAATATTTCTGCCCATATCTACTCCTGCTGCACCTTTGTCTACTGCGTCAAACGCTAACTGTAAGGCATCGATCTCATTGGGAAATTTCTTGCCTCCAGCAATTATGACAGGAACCGGGCAGCCCTCGACGATCTTTTGAAAGTTTTCGCAGTAGTATGTCTTTATTAGATGTGCTCCCAATTCGGCAGCGATTCTGCATGCAAGTGCTAGATATCTGTGATCTCTTGCCATTTCTTTACCAACGGCAGTAACGGCAAGAATTGGGATTCCAAACCTTTCTCCTTCATCAACAAGTTTTGCCAAATTGGTCAATGTTTGATGTTCATACTTACTTCCAACAAAGATTGAAAGAGCAACGCAAGAGGCATTAAGTTTCAGGGCATCCTCAACGGATGTGGTAATACTTTCCCTAGAAAGATCTTCGCCAATGATACTACTACCTCCTGAAACCCGCAATACAATGGGAATATCCGTGCTTGGATTTACCGACGTTCGGAGAACGCCCCTTGTGAGCATCAATGAGTCTGCATACGGTAAAAGTGGTTTTATAGTTCTACTAGGATTCTCTAGTCTTTCCGTTGGTCCCAGAAAGTAACCATGATCGACCGCAAGCATAACGGCTCTTCCATCTTCCGGACGAATGATCTTGGACATTCTATTTTTCATTCCCCAATCCATATTGCGTACTGCCGTATTCTACTCCCCCGTTGTAAATACTTATAGTTTCCATAATTCTACTTCGCTGTTATTATTACCTTGATCGAGTCTTTTGCTCTATGAGCGCACTTTATTCCCTCACTTGCATTTGTGATGTCAAAACGATGAGTTATTAGCGACCCTATGTTGATCCTCTTTGAAGAAATAAGTCGAATTGCTTGGTTTATTTCGATTTCAGATGATGCATAACTTGGAATAATCGATAGCTCATTCGAATATATCCTACTTATATCGCAAAGGACCATCGTTCCTTCGGTTGGAACGCCAAAGAGGAGGACTTTACCTCCTTTCCGCGTCAGATCGAATGATTGTAGGATGGCCTTTGAACTTCCGGTGGCAACAATTGTAGTATCAGCCCCTATAAAGTCGGTGGTACCCAGCATTTTTTTAATGATATCTTTTTCCCTACCAACATTATAGGTATCAATATCAAAATGCTCCTTGGCAAAATCTAACCTGAACTGGTTGATATCGAACACTACAATTTTGCCCGCACCTGTCAATTTTGCTAGAATAATATGCATTAGTCCAGCTGGCCCAGCCCCCAATATTGTAATATCATCTCCTTTTTGGAGTTTACATTTAGTTAGGCCCCTTATGCAACACGCTAATGGTTCTATGAGCGAGCCTTCATCAAACGTCACATTTTCTGGCAATTTCACAAGACCACCCCTGTTAACGTTTGATTCAGGCACCAAAATTTGTTCCGATAGCCCGCATGGTTCGATATTACTCTTTTGATACATATTACACATGGTAAAATCTCCGTGCCAACAGTAATGACATGCATGGCAACTGACATGATGATGTACAAAAACGCGGTCTCCGATGCAGTAGCCTTTGACTGATTTTCCCACCTTTACTATGACCCCCGTAGGTTCATGGCCCAATCTGCTGGACGACATTCCGTAATTACCGTAAACTTTTTCCAAATCAGAGCCGCACAACCCACATGCCCTCATTTTTACAAGAACATCCTGATCGCCCATAAATGGAACTGAGATATTGTCAACGGCCACCATGTTCTTGCCTCTCACGAAAACAGCTTTCATCAAGTGTCCCCCTTTTACTTAGCAGTTATGAAAATTAGGTTGATTTCTAGTTTGTGCTTATTCTGTTATTCATGGGAATTAGATTATATGCAGAGTTCTTGTTCGATTATTTATTTGTCAGACCGGGCAAAAAGCAGTTTGAGGTGAAGGTCGAAAGCCACGGTCTTCGAACATGTTATTCTAGCATTTTATTCAAGTGCATTAGCAAAGCTTCATTTTCTACTGGCTTTCTAATAAAGCATTTGGCATCCTTCTGTGAAGGAAAGACTTCCTTATTAAGCTCCTCATAATTTATTTCGCTGGCTGTTAGAAAACAAATTTTAACCTTGTCATCGATCTTTCTTATTTCCCTATACAGCTCAAACCCATTAATGCCTGGCAATTTAATATCAATAAGCAAAATGTCATACAAATGAGGTTTAAAATTCAATAACGCCAAAAGAGGATCAGTGAATGATTTAATTACAAACCCATTTTGTTGTAATATTATTTTCAATGTAAAAATAATATCGGATTCGTCTTCTACTATCAATATTCTTTTCAAGGTTTTTCACTATTCCTCAATTGAGCCCTAACGAGCCTTCCATAACAGGCACTCCACCCTAAAACCTTGGACGCCCCACCGCTATGTACTCGAACCTTAGAACTGTAGATCCATCACATAGAAGGGCAATGCTACTCCATTTGGCCATAATGTCGTAGACAGCATTTTTATTATTGACAATTTCGGAAGCAACACATGATATGGCTGGAGTGTCTATTAAGTCGAGTATCCCCCTCTTGACTTTAATGGCGTTAGCCACAGAATTCCGATCTTGAATTCGAGTCTTGCATTATGTATCCCACAAAAATTAATTGCTTCATTTTTTGTTGCCAATTATTTGTTATGACGAATAAAAAGTAAACATTGGTTATAAATTTTTAGAGAAGCATTCTATCCGCCTAAACTTTCTCGCTACGTTATATTGAAAAGAAAACGAATCTGATAAGTATATTTGCCCGGCTTTCTAACAAAGATCCTTTTGCAGCCCTCAGAGCAGAAATAATAGTCTTTATCCTGATGTTTATAGGTTGTAGCAAGCTTTTCATCCAATTCTATTCCGCATACTGGATCGATTGGCATCCCTGCTAGAGAAGTTTATTAGTATATTTATTTATTTAATGTTGAGATTTATTCTTTGGTCTTATCAGAGTCATTTGTCTCGTTAACATTTACTACTTTTGTAGACTGACGAGATTTTTTCGTAATCCCTACGAAGATTTTGTACAAGGATACCCAACAAAATCAAAGAATTCACTATGGTTATTCTTTAAAAAATTATTATTACTGATTTCGTCAATCCATCTTGACGTAAAATTTGATATTCTATCGAATAATGTATATCATATTATTACCATGTCGTACCCTTCGATAGAGATTGTTTGTGGAAAATGCGGATCTGTTATCAACAAAATAATAAGTTTAAAATCGATAAAAGATGTTTTGCGACCGACTAATGGTCGATGTAAAATATGTGGTAATGCGCTTAATCCATCAGAATTTACAATTGACTTAGAAAAACAATAGCAGATGGGTTCGAAACACAAACTCGTGATTATTCGAATTTATAGAGAATACCAATCCGACAGGTTTATGTA
>JBPYDU010000043.1:0-7589 GCA_051985995.1 Candidatus Nitrosopolaris sp. | reverse complement strand
TTTGCAAAAACCACATTATTGACGAAATTTGTTCCAATAACTCCTGGTTCTACTATGACTACCTTTATACCAAATGGCTCTAGTTCATACGCCTTTGATTCGCTTAGTCCTTCAACAGCAAATTTTGTACCAACATAAGCAGCTCCGCCAGGATAACCACCCATTGTTACGACACTTGAACTGATATTTACAATGGTTCCAGATTTCTGATTTCTCATAGTTGGAAGAACTGCTTGAGACGTTCTTATCAATCCAAACACATTGGTCTCATACTGTTCTTTTATCTCATTTATCGCAAGATCCTCTAAGGCTCCGTTAAGTGCATACCCTGCATTATTTACTAGAACGTCTATTCGCCCTGTTTCTGAAAATATTGATTGTATTGCATCCTTAACTGACAGATCATCTGTAATGTCGAGTTGTTTGATGCTTATAGGCAAGTTTTCTTTAGTTGCTATTAATCTTAAATTGTCACTTTTGTCAAGGTTTCTCATTGTGGCATATGTGATGAAACCATTTCTCGCCAAGATTAGAGCTGTTTCATAGCCTATTCCACTTGAGCTACCTGTAACAATAGCTACTTTATTGTTAGAAGAAGAAGATGTTGCCATATCCCAACTGATTATGGCAATATCATATACTTAAGTAGAGTAGTAATTTTAGGGCTAGTTAGTAATTAAGATATAACCTAGTCTTCATGTAAAGTAATTTATGAACTTGACTTGCCCTAGTTTATTTGTGCTATTTGTTGGTATAAGGAAGTTCTTAAAACTCGTAGTAGAGCATATTTAGTTGCAAATACGTGTTTGGTACTAGAAAGCTGCGATAACAAATGTCCTAATACAAGGCATCTCAGGTATTTTATAGATGGGATTAACCCCCTACCTAAGACTACCTACGTGTTAGTAGCTGCTGTCTTCTTTCAATTTCCTGCACTCTTGTTGATAATGCTACAAGTTGATCTGATAGTTGTGAAATAGCATCATCTTCTAGCTTGTCACAATTTCTTAGGAATTGGTTTATTTCCTCTAATTCTTCTACCTTGCTTTGTATATCTGCACCTTGTCTTTCTAACTGAGGTATATTGAGAAATGTTAGGGAGGGTTCAATCTTAAATATCTCTACCTTCTCTGAATCCTTTTTTGTCCAGTATGTAAAACCAGAACATGTGAAGAACCCCTCAATAAAGTTAGCATATCCTTTGGATTTATTCAATTATAGATAATCAAAATAATACTTAATAACCAGTAGCACGTCATTAGATTTCGACTATAGATCTAGATTATTCAGCGTACAATTAAAATAATATTAATTTCGGGTTTACCGATCCCAAAGAGCCAACTGTATCAGCCTTCTTCTAAGGAAATTTGGTGTTTTGGTTGTAACAGTATGCAATCTGTTTGTATACACAAAGGCTGTCCAGAGCATTGTGATATGTGTGTGAGAATTAAGGAAATAAGATCGAAGGCGTCCGGGATACAAACCGAGCAAATCCATATCCAAGTGTCAAATCCGGTTATCAAATCTCTATGATTCGGGATAGACTCGCGAGCCTACCGAATTCTCTTCATAACCGCGCATAATTTCGATTGCATCCGGATTGAACAATTCTGTAAGAGTTCGGGGAATCTTGTCCTCGAACACCTTATCCGCGTGCCACTTGGAACCGAAGGCGATGAAGCGCATTAAGATAGGGAGAGTCTCACTGCCCTTCTGTGTAAGAGTCCAGCGCACAATCATCGGAGATTTCTGATTCTCGATGCACTCGATGTATCCATCTTCCTCGAGCTCCTTCAAGCGCATTGACAGGACCCTCGGGGTGAGGCCTGGAACCGACTCGAGAAGTCTATTGAACCGGTCTATCCTGCGGAACCCGATGTCCCGAAGTATCAGCATCGTCCACTTCTTCCCCAAAACACCAAGACTAGTCTTAATAGGGCACTCAACAAACTCCACCTTCGGCAGAGATAACTCTCCAGAAGGATCACCTTTTTTTTGGGGGAATGATTTTTGCAACTATCCTTTTATTCCGTTGCCTGTTTATATACTATACTTAGTATAGTAGTTATTATGAGCGAGGTGCAATCCGCAAAGGAAACACCCAGGATCGAGCTGAGCAATACAATTCACGGTTATGCCCGACCTGAGACGAAGGAAAGATTGCTGGAATTCTATACCAGCATTCTCGGCCTGAACCCCGTAACAACTCCCCCTCCGTACTGGAGTGGGTCGCCGGAACTGTTTTTCGGATTCAAGTTTTCGAATGGCAAGGTGCTGAGCGGGGAGTTTACAGAGGATGCTCTCGATGATCAGCAAGCGCAACGGGGAGTGTGGCTTGAGTTGAGGACCGATGATGCGGAGGGGCTGCAACAGAAGGTGCAGGCTTTCGGTCTCAAGAGAGTGGTTCACCCGTATACTTCGTTTTTCTATTTCCAGGCACCAGGAGGGCAAGTGTTCAGGTTCGTCTCCAGTGAGGCTAGTATAGTAGTTGTATGAGTAAGATCGAATTCGCAAAAGCAGTAGAGATTGGAAGTATTCAGCAAGACAGTTTTTGGTCTGTAAATAACTATCTAGAATTCACCCTAGCTTTAGTGAGGGGGCTTGCATGAAAATACTCGTATATTGTTCTAACGGGCTATCGGGTCAACCTGTCGTTCGCCAGCTCTCGAAGAGCGGCCATCATGTTAGGGCGCTAGTGCGTGATCGAAATCGCGCCTCCCAGCTCGCGGCGGCAAGTGCTGAGATTGTTGACGCAGATCTAGACTCTAATGATATGGAGAAGCTGGAGCGGGCTCACGTTGGCATTGACTTCGTAGTACTTCAGTTCCCTTCAGGCAATGATGGGCCTTCAAGGCGGCAGCAAGGGGTTCGGGCGATCAGGTGTATCCGACAAACAAAGTCGATTAAAGGCATCATCTTCAACGCGGCTGTCCAATATCCGAAACATCTGGAAGAACTTCCTGCCTTTTCTGCAACAATGGAAATCGAGGAGACTCTTCGAGACGGTATCATTCCGTTTTCAGTAGTTCACCCCACGTTCTACCTCCAGAACCTACTTCTTCCCTGGGCCGTCCATTCTATCGCAACGCAGAACATACTGGCTTATCCTGTTGCCGAAGGACAGCCACTTGCATGGGTCGCAGCCGAGGATATCGCTCGGCTCATCGACCATCTTCTACGGCACAATTCGATGGGTGTCTCAGTTCAAGCGGGTGGCCAGCGCGCTATTAATGGTCCAGAGTTGGCAAAATGTTTCTCTGAAGGCTTGGGTAGACCGATTACATATCATAGCTTGAATCTTGATGAATTCGAGCGCGGCGTCGACCAGGCCTTAGGACCGGGGGTAGGAAAACGCGTCTCCGGAATCTTTAGGTTCATCGAGCAGAATCCCGACGACAATGAGTTCGTGTCGAAGCCTTTTGTTCAACCTGCACAGGTTCCGAGCTTCGAATCTACTGACGTGACTAAATGGGTGGCTGCCCACCGAGCTGAATTCAATGAGCGACGACATGTTTGAACGCGGGCAGTTGGATGGACGGTAGAGTGGTCCAGATTTGCCATTTCCGGTTGGTGCTTGTAATCTTGATTCGAACTGGCTGTTCTTCCAATCCTTGCATTCTTTTATTGTTGTCGAGTTCAATAACCTGACTGATCCTAGTCAACCCGACGCTTTTTAGATGCGTTCTCACACGACAAACATTTTGTCTAGGCTCCTGTGAGTTTATGTAACCTGGTCTAGCGACTTTGGGTGATTAAATTGTAGCCTTTCAAAAGGTAATTTTCTTGGTACTCGTAGAGATCGCTGCTTTTTAAGACTTTTAGATAAAAATAAGTGGCTAGCGAGGCTTCAAAATTCTCCATCAGTGATTTTCTTTAATCTCCTATCTTGCATTTTTCATCGATTCGCTGAATTTGATGGAGTGCAATCGTAATTATTGTACCCGATTCTTATTATCGTGTGTGTGGGAACATGACTAAGATGGGTCTCCAACCTTCCCGTTCCATCACAATGGGCCTTGTTGCAAGAGATAAAGACACAGAGATCTTCACGTATTTAGTGTCGCATTCCATGACTGCTTCGAGCTTTTTGGGGACGCATAGATAACTGGGGTGTACCGGAACCTCCCAGGAGGATAGCCGCATAGCCTCGTCTTTTATGCCTCTGCATTCGACTAGACTAGACATCTCTTCGTTCCACTATAACTGTCGATTAAACCAGCGACAGTATTTTGCAGCCCCACCTATTTTGGTGTAGTGCCTGCAGAGCTTCGCACGAAAAGACTTGCATAAGTGTGTGGCTTATTGATCTATTAGAAAAGAAGAAAAATAGCCTTGTTCATATCTCGACACCTCGTCTCCCCCTCTTTTTAATTGTATTTTTCTGCTTTTTTGATCCTGCTTTTATGATTTTTTAGATCCTTCTCTTGTCGCATGGGTTATGCCTACCCTCTTGACAATATCGTGAGGCACGAGGGAATCTTAGGTTACTAGGCTATGCATTGGCCTTCCTCCCGGTAGGGAGGCCAACTGCCATTCCTGTCTCTCCCAATAAATTTATGGGTGCTCTGGAGTAACTCGGCTCTAGTTACAGCCCCACCTATTTTTGGGTGATACTTTCGCGTCTTCTCACATGAAGTCAAGCGTGGATATACGACGGCATAGAAATTGATCATTTATAAAACTTTGTGTAATAGAATTTTAAAAGGGAGAAAACTATGAGGGGCCCCATGGCCATGGAGGTAATATATGAGCTATAAAAAGGAAGCTTAAGGATTATTGCTTAGACTACAAAATCCTTCGGGGATTACTTAGCCTGGACTTTGGTAGCATTTCTCTCGAGACTAACTATTTCGGCAACCGAAACCCTCCTTGGACTACCTCTTGTAGGTCGTTAGGCAGTGCTTTCCTGTTCAACAACCTATTGAATTCATGATGCATATCTTGCATAGCTAAACCTAAGCTGTGCACCCGTTCCTAGCGGTCATACAAGTTCATACGATAGTGGCCACTCGAAGGGTTATCAGGATGGCTCGAATAAAGTGGGTGGTAGATTAAGTTCGAAGTACTGATTCATGAGAATAGGAACGAGAATAGGGAAGGTTGGCTATGTAGCAGTTATACAAGACAAAAATAATTATCCTACAGTTCCGCGTTATATTTTAATGGTGATCTAACCTAAAGTAAAATTATAGATCGCATAATGGTATAGACAGACTGTTAGTATATGTCGAATAATATTAACTTCATTACAATCCTTAATTTTATAATGATTAAAGAAGAAAATAATGAAACACAAAATATCAAAGATAACAAAGAGGCGACAAAGAAATTGAGAACCCTGATACTGTCTACAAACGTAAATGACTACGATACAGGGGAATAAGACATAGACGGAGATTTGTTCGACAACTCTGCCCTTCTGCAGAATCTGGACTATGAAGGAATAAATAATTTACAATGGTAATGCACCTATTGAACATGAAAAAATTTACAACTGTCGTTTTTGCTTTAGTAATATTACCTTTGATTTTATGGAATACTTCTTTAGTATCAGTGGCAGCGTCAGCATCCAGAGCCACAACAACTATTACTACACCTATCAAACATCTTGTTGTTATATTACAGGAAAATGTTGCATTCGATCACTATTTTGGTAGTTATCCTATTGCTGCAAATCTCCCTAGAGAACCTAAATTTACAGCTGATTCACATACTCCCTCGGTCAATGGAATTGCTGCAGCAGAAGGACTATCGACTAAAAATCCAAATTCTCCCAATCCTTTCCGTCTTGATCGTTCGCAGGCAGTAACATGTGACATGACTCATGCGTATGCAGCTGAACAGCAGGCATATAATGGTGGTTTGTTGGATAAATTTGTACAGTACACAGGCTCTAAATATGATCACTGTAATCCAGCCGATGTGATGGGTTACTTTGATGGCAATACAGTGACTGCACTCTAGAACTATGCTCAACACTATGCTATGAGTGATAATTTTTATCAATCTACATTTGGGCCTTCTACTCCTGGACACATTAACGTTATTTCTGGCCAGACTCATGGCGCATTACCGGTCAATACTAAAATTCCTCCATCGTTCAAATACGACGGAGTCAAAAATGGCACTCTAATAGGGAACATAGACCCAAAATTTGATGATTGTTCTAGGACGTCGAAAATATACAATGTTACAGTGGCTATGGAGGGCAAAAATATAGGTAATCTTTTGAATAGTAAAAGTGTAACCTGGGGCTGGTTTTCCGCGGGTTTCAAACTAGCAAGTAGAACAGGAAATATTACAACAGACTGCAATAGCCGCGAAAGTCATACTAGTACTAGCAATATAACAAACAGCGATTATTATCCTGACGTTGAACCATTTCAGTATTATAATTCAACTTCCAATCCACATCATCTTCCTCCGTCTTCTATAGCAAGGATTGGTCATAATGCAGACCCTGCTAATCATCAATACGATCTGACAGATTTTTGGAATTCTGCTAAAGCTGGGAATATGCCTTCAGTTAGCTTTCTCAAGGCGCCTACATATCAGGATGGGCATCCAGAAATTTCTGACCCTTTAGAAGAACAATCCTTCATAGTGAACACGATCAACAGTATTCAGAATCTACCAGTATGGAACAGTACAGCAATAATACTCACATGGGATGATTCAGATGGTTGGTATGACCATGTGATGCCTCCAATAGTGAGCCAATCTAATGATCATACCAACGATAGACTTCTTGGACCTCAAGGGTTATGTGGCAATGCATCACCTACTGCTTATCAAGATCGCTGCGGCTATGGTCCCCGGATTCCTTTGTTGGTTATTTCTCCTTATGCAAAAGTAAATTTTGTAGACCATCAGCTAACAGACCACACATCGATTTTGCGTTTTATAGAGGATAATTGGCATTTGGGGCAAATTGGCAATCAGTCATTTGATGCCAAAGCTGGGTCTATTATGAATATGTTTGACTTTAGCAGTACTGGACACCGGGCAAAGAATCTATTCTTAAATTCTACTACTGGACTAGAGGAGAATTCTCCCAATTTAAAATAACCTAGTCCTAAGATGGATAAAAGAATCTGGTACGAGTAGCTCGCCTTTCTAATTATAATTTATTCATCTTCAAATTCTAACTAATCGTAAAGCTAATGGAAGGTGAATTTAGAGTTTCATTTAGTTTGAACGCATTATCCTCTTTATTTGTCCTTCTAAAATCCTCATTATTAATGAGTTTCCTCAAGAACAGATGTTTCACTACGGCAGCAAACTCGTAATGCCCCTGTTGCTTTCTTAGTTCTTCATGATACAACTCACTAGCTGTCAGAAAAAATACCTTGGCATTGCTATCTATTTTTTTCATTTCTTGATATAATTGAAAACCATCCATAGCTAGCATTTTAATATCCAGCAATAAAAGATCGTACTGCTATTGTGGTTACCACTCAATCCTGTGATGTTTGGTGCATTTCTAACTCGTAATTTAGGAAGAAAAGTTTTTCCAATATGAAGTACTAAGAGCTACTCATCTCTATATAGGATCAAGTATTCTATGAACTTTCATTTGGCAATTGATT
>JBPYDU010000042.1:0-3614 GCA_051985995.1 Candidatus Nitrosopolaris sp. | reverse complement strand
ATAAAAAAGTACGATTTGAACAAATTCATCGTTGCCATGGTACTAGGCAAAACAATAAAGGCAGCGGCTATAGTTTATTTTCTTAGTTTAATTACGGTGACATTTTTTCATTAGGTTGTTAGTTAGTAGAAGGAAACGATACCACCTTTATTATTCGAATTTCTCCCTATGCATTACCATTTACAACCACGACAATCACTCTCTCATTGGCTTACAAGAAAGTGATGTGGAGAAAAAAATGAGTATTAATTTTGTTCAATTACTATTGTCTGACAACCTCACAACCGCCAGTTCGTAAGAAATTTGCAAAAAAATTAAACGACTAATATTATTTACGCTAAACTGAGATTACGGCTATGTTGCTATCTAAGTGGTTGAGGATTTTTGACATGGAAAAGGTGACGGACCTTGTTGTAGAACCGCTTGCGGTGATTGCCCGTTCTGATACACGGATAACACGATCATGTCTCCAACTGATTTGTGCTCTTCAACGTAAGAAATCACGTCTTGATGCGTTTCACCTGGAATCTATCAACAGCGCCAACGATGTCTCCCCCATGCTTTTTACCATATTGATCAGTCGTGCTACCATGCAAGCCTGCCTTATTTACCGCACCATCCTTTACGATTGAATCTACTAGTATACCTTGAAATTTTGGTTTTAACTCGCTAACACTTCCTGCCAGGTCCGAGGTGAGTGTAGTTACGCTTCTCCTCTAACAGAAATTATGGGCGCCTTCTTTATACCAATAACTTGACCTTGCATATTCAAAATGGCCCACAAGAATTGCCGGGATCAATTAAAGCATCATTCTGGATGACATCTGGAATAAAGAATCCTAAGGTGGATCTGCCTTTCTGACTTACAATTCCCGTTGTCATTGTGTCGTCAAGTCCAAATGGAGTTCCGATAGCTATCAAATGATCGCCTATTTCTAACGCGGATGAGTTGAGATTTCTAATAATTTTCAGAACTGTTAGATCAATGTAGATATCCGCTCCAACAACATTTGCAGTATACCTTTCCATCAATGAAAGTCACATCCACAATTTTAGCGGCACCTACCACACGGTTATTATTTATAACATGGCCATTTTTGTCATGGACAATGCCTGAGTCAAGTGGAGTGGCATTTCCCCTTTGCGGATTTTGTAAATTCAGTGACGGGATCTTTCTATTCACCTGAACGACAGAATTCTCTACCCTCTTAAAGAGAATATTAAGCGAGTGATCCTAAGTTTTTACCATCACTAATGTCTTCTGTTGGATTTACTCCTGAGCCGGATATTGAAATGTCGCCGATGATGATAGAAGGAATAATGTAGCTAACAGCACAATTGCAAATATTGAGAACATCTTTATTTTATTCATTCTACTAGGAACAAGATCATTCATCTATTTCCAGTTACTATTCCCTAATACTTTTTAAAACCTAATCTATCAACGACCAGAAGATCGGTGCGGATTCGAAATAAACTTTTTTATGACTTTTGACGAAATCATCATCGTCCAATTAATGTAGTCGACATGAGCAACTTTTTAATCCCTAAACGGTCCAACTTCGCAGCCTTACTCAATACATCCCCTTCTAAATTTTGTTTGTATCTCTCAACCTTGGCTGCGATTTCTCGGTTCTTTAGTCCTATTATTTGACATGCGAGAATTCCGGCATTTCTTGCACCGTTGACCGCTAAGGTGGCGACTGGCACACCCGGGGGCATTTGCACTATAGACAAAAGCGAATCTAAGCCGTGCAAACGCGAAGAAGTACCCATTATTGGAACACCAATTACTGGCAGCGTGGTAATAGCTGCCACCATCCCAGGAAGATGGGCAGCCCCTCCTGCTCCAGCTATAATAACTTGAATTCCCCTCGATTTTGCCGTCTTTGCATAGTGAATCATTCTTTTCACGGTTCTGTGGGCTGATACGATTTTTACTTCATTTGTAATCCCGAATGAATTCAAGATTTCTGCTGCTTCCTTCATAATCCACAAATCCGAGTCGCTACCCATTATTATTCCAACTAGAACTCCAGCTATCCTAAATCACCCCTTGCACTTTTATCATTTTCTTAGCCATTTTTACTCTTAATAATGTCTCATCAAGCGACTCTCCTAGTAAAGTAATGTGTCCAAGTTTCCTTCTTGGCCTCGATATTTTCTTTCCATAGATATGGAGTTTTAACCTAGGAATGGCAAATAAATTTCTTAAACCGCTTATTGTATATGGCCCGACGTAATTCTCTGGGCCTAGAACATTGAGCATAACCGCTGCAGGGCATAGCATTCGGGGTTCTGATAAAGGGAGGTCAAGTATAGCTCTTAGGTGTTGTTCAAACTGGGAAATGGAACACGCGTCAATGGAATAGTGGCCTGAATTGTGTGGCCTAGGAGATATCTCATTTATCATTACTTCATCTTCATCGGTCACAAACATCTCAATTCCGAATATACCAGCGCCCTTGAGGGCAGCAAGTGTTTTTTCCGCCATTTTTCTCGCTTTATTTGCGATCCTCTCGGAGACTCTGGCAGGTACGATAGTCATGCTCAAAATATGATCGATATGTAAGTTTTCTACGACAGGAAAGGAAGTGATCTGACCGCCAGCGTTTCTAGCAACCATGATCGAAATCTCCTTTCTAAATTTTACAAACTCTTCTAACATTGGCTGCCTCTTTTCTCCAACCAAATGAGAAAACGCTTTCGAGATATCAGCTTTAGATCTTATCATATAATTACCTCTGCCATCATACGAATCCTGACAAGCCTTCAAAATCACTGGGAATCCATAGTCTTCACACAGATTGAATAAATGTTCCTCTGAATTTACCAGGGCGAATGCAGGGACTTTTATATTGTTTTCTTGTAAGAACGATTTTTGTTTAAACTTATTTTGGATAATTCTCAACGTATCAGGCGCAGGATTAACGAAATTACGACTTCTTGATGCAAGTTCTATTAGAAGTTCAGAATTTGCAAGCTCTATTTCGTATGTTAGGACGTCTGATTTGCTAGCCAAGATTCTGATAGCTCGCTCGTCTTTGAAATCGGCGACAATTAGTTCGTCTGAGACAGAAGACGCAGGACAACATTTAATGGGATCGAGAATGCAGATCTTCAAAGCCATCCGTTTCGCCTCCAGAGCAATCATTTTTCCAAGTTGTCCTCCCCCTATAATTCCTACAGACAGAGGTTTTGAAATCAATAGTTCATCTAGTCTGCCAGACTTCAAATCCTAGGACTATACTCATGAAAGGAAATTAAAGTCTTCTTTCATGCACCTTGTGCCGGAATGCCCATGTCCCCCGAAAAAAAATCCTCAGGTACTGTTGGGTGAGCAATAACATCTCCAGCGAGTAAAAATAATTGTAATAAACAATTGCGAACGAACATTCAAAGCTTTCAAAATATTCGTTTTTCTTAGGCGAATGGACAGAAGCAATAAAAAAGTCAAAATAGAGCCGAATCTGGTAGAATGATGATCGTATTTGAAACACCAACATCGACAACAGTTCTACAAGGAGTTCTGCGATAAGGTCGTGTCACTTGACCCAGCAATTAGATTTGCAGGAATCGTCGATACGGACGGGAAATTGTTGGGAATTTCGGAG
>JBPYDU010000041.1:0-46021 GCA_051985995.1 Candidatus Nitrosopolaris sp. | reverse complement strand
AACTGATATTACAAAGTTATTTACTCGCAGATTTCCTCTATACCAAGCAATATCTACACTGCAAATAGACTTTTGTCCACCTAAATCAGCCTGAATGAATGAACCTACACCTAGATTTGACCATCTGTTGTTAAGATTATTGTCCAAGACATTTGCAGGTACATGTCCATCATTACCGTTGGCTGTGACACTAGCGATTGGTAACTTTTGACAAGATGTGGCATCACTTGAGATCTGGGCATTTGCTTTCTGGCTAAGGTTAATCTGGGATATACCTCCGCTCGCGATAGAGTATAAAAGTGCTATCATCAAAAATAAGGTCATCGCTCTCTTCATGCGGCAATTTGTTGCTTTTGCTCTACGCTCCGAAATTAGTTTCAAGTAATCGATGGAAAGAAGACTAAGTATTTACATGGATTCGTTACTTGTACTACGATTAGTTATCATGTCTTTTGCTTATTATTATGTATTTGAATTAATGAACGTAACTAAGTACTTGTATAAGTGATTGTTGTCCTATATTCTCTCTCCTGTTTTTTTGAATATAACTTATTACTAAAATGATTGTTCTGGATCGTTAATTAACTCAACTCGATTAACTTAGAATCGTTCAAGTCTGATATCTTGCCGATAGAAACCCTTGACTACAACGGAGTCAATATCTTTTTGATATTATTGCTTGAGGCAAACTGGAGTCTTCCGATATATTGCTTAAAGCTTTTCCTATGTGAAGCGTGCAAGTAAAGATCGTTGCGCTGGAGTACTTGCCCTAACCGCAGTAATTGTATGAACCGCAATGCAACATACTAAATTTGGTCTTAGTCGGTTACACGAAAGTCGCACTGAAATATTATTTAAAACAAATCATCAGCTCGATGCTGCGTTAAAGTAGGCAACTATCTTTTTCATTCTCCAAATATTTTCAATATGCTTTCTCGCTGAGTTGTAAAAATATCTTCAGCATTTATTACATAGCTCAAAATTGATCACCGCCTAGCCCCAGAACCGGTTAGCTTCGAAATTATAATGACAAGCGATGTCTTATTCTATCTCGATTACCCTCAACCAGACACTTACGGCTTTCTCAAAATGATATGTATTCAGCACTAAAAATAATTCTAGGATTCCTTGTCACAGCAATTCCCAATCTTCTAGTATGTATGCAATGCGATCGCAATCAACCTCTATGAAGGTTTTAAAAGGCGTGACTGACGACGCTATCAATAACATCTTTAATTATCTTGACAACATTTTTAACATGAAACTGTTTTTAAGGATTTTAGAACTCCTATAATGTTGTCCGACGGAATACTAGCTACAGATTGGATTCAGATTCTAGTTACATTTAGAAGTACTTGTTGTCATTGTGGCAAAGAGGTCCCACCTGGCAAAGCATTTTGGTCTGATTCTGCAAAAGCAGCTAAGCATTTGATATGTAAACATGCAAAGGATGAGGGTGTAAATACTAAAGATAAACTTTCCATCGAGACAGTAGAACCATACATTATTAGTGATGAACATCATGCCTCACGAGTACACTCTCCACAAGTCATAGATCTAAAATGCTTTATATGTGGAGGAAAAACCGGTTGCAATAAATGCACATTCCTAAGTGAATGTGATCAAAGATTCAACTCGGACGAGTACTGTATTTGTAAGAGTTGTTCAAACAATAGTGTAGGACGAGCCGGAGCTTATGAACAATACAAACAAATTTTCAATCAAACCAGTAAAACTGAAATAAGCATTAGTAGCTGTTGATTGACTTGGCAAACTTCGAAATCAATCGAAATCACTTTTCTTTGATTCAGGAAGGTCGCAGTCGGAATTAACTGCATTTGGTAGTGTCTGATAATAATAATAGATCTATAGTAGATCTTCTGAGGGGTATAGAAATTTAAATGGTTTCCCGTCATATCCCGCCAATTGCTCAATAATATAATCGCCATAATCGCGATATCCTTTATCACCGTCGGCGTCATTTGGGCGATAGGCAATTTTACACATCCTGCAAAGGAGTCTACGGCTAATCATATCAAGGGAGTCTTATTGGTCGCCCAGGATAATCTTTTCAATGGAACAAACCCAGACATTATCGCTAGAGCAAACATTCCAGAAAAGCTTGTTGTTTTGAATAAGGACTTTGTAAGACATGATTTGATCGTTGATAAGTTGAACATTAACACAGCATACTTATCTCCTGAACAGGATTTTACGACTGCTATTGCATCGAAGAATCCTGGAACTTTTGAATACTATTGCTCTTTACATCCAATGACAATGCGCGGTAAAATTATGATCAAAATGGCTTGAAGCAAAACTAATGGATTTATGATCAAAACGGGAAAATGACCAGTCATTTATATAGTTAGTGAGTACATTGTATATATTTCAATTTGCTGAAGGAGTTGGCTAAAAACCGGGTAGACTCACAAAAACCGAGAAAAGAAGGCCTCACATATATTATAGACAGATTTCAAGGCCTTGACAAAGAGAACTTTGAGATACTTGCATCATTCATAGACGTGGTCAAGATTCATGGCGCGCTCCCTTTACTTGCTTCAGATACACTATTGAAAAAGAAAATCAAGTTCTATCATGATCTAAGCGTACAAGTATCAACAGGAAGTACAATTACCGAATTCGCTATTTTGGAACATTCACTGGAAAGACTTGCGAAAGAGTCTGCCGCTTTTGGGTTTGACATAATAGAGATTGGGGAAAATAATATTGACATAAGCATGGAACGCAAAAGGAAGATAATCGATTTGATAAATTCCCTCGGTATCGATGTTCAATGGAAGGTAGGAAGGAAAGATCCTAGACATCAGCTGAATGCCGAAGAAATGTCAAATAAAATAGATGAGGCATTAAAGTTAGGATCCAAAAAGGTGGTCCTCGAGGCAAACGAAGGGATCAGTGTAGGTATTTATGATGAAAAAAGTTTCATAAAATGGAACCTTATAGGAGCAATAACGGCAAAATTTCCGCCCAGCACCTTCATTTTCGAGGCTCCTCTTGAATCACAACAATCGGCATTAATTGCGGAATTTGGACAGCGGGTAAATTTGGCTGAAATTGATCCCGAGTCCGTTGCATCAGTCGAATCTCAGCGCCGAGGATTTCTTTCGAAAGCAGCTTTTGGTGTATCATATTTGCGTAAGGACCCGGAGGGTGGCCCTGCTGCAAAATTCATTTATTATATTATTAAGACAAAGCATCCTATTGAACAGAGTGATTTGATAAGTCTGAGCCACCTGCCTAGAAGAACAGTACAAGGAGCGATTGATGAGCTGAAACTACAAGGGTTGATAATTGGAAGAAATAGTCTTGATGATGCAAGGAAGAGAGTATATATTCCAGTTCATTCGGACTGGCTCTAAAGACCCGGTCTAAATTTGAACGATAAGTAGTGAAAGCACTATTGCAAAAAATACTGTTCTTGTTCCTTATATTTCCTGTACTTCTTCTCTCCTCAAGTTAAGCTCTTCCTATTGTTCATTTCACAAATCCTGCTTGCTCCGATCCACTTTTCTTCTGTCCGGACAGGAGGATTTTTGCAGAGTCATTATCATTATCATTATCATTATCATTATTATTGATACTGAGTGCCATGCCCTCATTTTATAATAATACATTAGATGTAAAATTTAAGAGATCAAGTAATCAGAATCTTGTTATTATATTGATATACACATTTCTTATAAGTCATAACTCTATAGCACAGTTCGATGAGTGTAAAAATGTCGATGTTTCTAGAAGTCATAGCTATCGTGACAGCATTATCGCTCATAATAGCGAGCGCTATTGTTACCCCAGCCTTCGCATTGAAGCGTTATTTTAATTGTGTAACTGAAATTGCGAATAAATCGGGAAAACTCACTCTAGCTGATGTCAATAGTTGTTATGATAAAGAGTTTCACAGCGGCAGCCATACAAGCAGTAGTTCGAGCAGTAGTGGATCAACTTCTCACGCAAATGGTAAATGATTACATCGATATTGCTAGAATTATAATACTGGAGCCCTTTAGCTATTCTTTACTGTTATTTCTTCGTCCCGATTTGTTCTTTTTTATTCTATTCCTAGGATAGAAATCCCGAAATGTCTGTATAGTAGTATAAACTACTGTCTGACATTTGACTATCTTTACAAAGTCAGAAAATATTGCAGCGTTATTGAACGAATCCTTAATTTCTATTACGTCAAAAGATAAACTTCTAGCCGTATACTTGGTTGCGTAATTCAACTTACCATCAGGAGAATATGTCCTGCAATCGGTTTGTGCATTCTTTTTGAATCCACTGCAACCTAAGAACATTAAGGGTTCTGTTCCAGATCTGGCCATATCATAATATTTTGTAACTGTATTTACTACGGTGGGGTTATTTGAGCCCTCATTGTATGGATAAGCAAAGATTGTGGAGTTATATCAATGGTTAGCAAGACACTGCTTTGACCCACCAATTTCAAAATCCAGCTGGGTTTGAGATAGAGTGTTTAGATGAGCATGATTCATCGTATGTGATTCCATATCCATACCATCCTTCCGGGTAGCAGCTATGTCTTGCCAATTCATATCTCCCGTATCGGAAGTCTTGCCACAAATAACAAAAAAGGTAGCTTTAAATCCATACTTGTCTAAAGTGGGTTTTCCATAACTGAAATCTCCTTTTCTATTATCATCAAAGGATAAAATTACCACTTTATTATTAGGACTATTGTTATTTGTAATGCTCCCATTGAGGTAAGCTCCGTTTTGATTTGAAGGAGATATTTGATTAGTGAAATATTGAAGCTGTCCGTGAGCTACGATTGGTAAAAATGCTGTTACAATTATTATTCCAACGGCGTTAGCGATCAGGTCTTGAAAAATCCTTCTTCTGCTTACTAATTAAATTATCACAAATCAATGATCTACACCTACGTATAATCATTGTCCAATGAAGATTGCAAAATGGCCCTTATAATTTCGTGATTCCTTTATTATCTTGTGTATCTCAATCAATAATTTTGTAATAGACGGCTTGGCATGAAGATTCCCGGAAATTATCTGGATAGGCCTCACCATCAACTCTGGATACAATACGTGTCCCTTCTACCACTGATCTCAAATCGATCTTACTTCTGATAATGCTAAAGTTATAGCTTGATATTCAATGATGGTTGTTTTGTCTGTTATTATCAGTATTTCTTAACTTCCTATTACTTTTAAATCTGATATATTGTATACATCACCCTGTGTATTTCCCTGAAATGTCAACTTGACAAATCTTGCTGTAACCGGTGAGTCAGAAAAGGTAAATTGTTCTCTGCCTGAATTCATGCCCGTATTTTGTACAGAACCATGGTTCACGAAGTGTACTCCATCTGTTGATGTCTGTATAGTGAAAAAGCTTATTGACTTATCACCATTGACAAATCCAATTTCAAGATTGCAAATTGATTTTTCTTGTCCTAAATCTAGCTGAACCCAAGAACCTTTGCCACTAGCCGACCATGTCGGCACAGCATTATTATTAGTATTATTCCCGTTGTTGAGAGTAGTTACAAGCGTGTTTGAATTGTTATTGTTACTATCCGAAACTGATGCAATCTGGAGTCTATTTTGGGGACCGCAAGATACTTGTGGGCTAAGCGATTGACTGCCAATAGAATTCCCTTGAACGTTTGCCAATGTCGTATACGACATATACTGGTTATTTGGGAAGAGGGCATGTACTTCTATCTGCCAGATTCCTGACGGTCCTGAAATTTGAAATGCACTTGGGCCTACTTGCTTGAGAGGATGTACTGAAGGAATGTCCCCGTCATAGTCAGTGATAAATGCATCTATTTTTGTAGGCTGTTTACTGAATTCAAAGCTTACCTTATTGCCTGGTAGCACTATCACGTTAGCATTGGTATCTCCTGGTAAAGCAGGAAATCCGACTTTATTTAGCTGTCCACCATCGCTAAGAATGAATGGGGACATACCATATTTGTGATTATTGTACACCAATTCGGCTTGGGGAGCTATCGACACGGGAGTTGATATCGGGCCAGCCGAAGTACTAACGGCATATAACCGTGAGAAGCTAACCGGTGTCGAAATAACAAGAATAGTTACTACTGCTAAGAATGTTGCGATAACAGCCCTTTGTGTATCCTTAATCCCATTCAATTAGCGATCTCCCCCTTTGTTCATGGAATTAATTGTATTGGAAGTATTTACACCATATTGAACTAACTACCAAAATAATAATCAGTATGAAAGATAGTGACGTTATTGATATTTCAGTTGAGAGTCGATGTGCAATACATGACCTTAGGGTACCATAGCTATATTAGAAACTATCCGAATAAGCGGATATCATCCTGTCAGGTAAACGATGAAATCTGAATTAATTCCATACTCATATGAAACGGTAGGAGTACCAGATCAAAATTTCAATAGTGGAATCACTTGCTCCTACATGATAAAGAAGGGATTTCGTTATCTTTTTGTTGTAAGTGTGTCGTTTAACCCGGTCAAGTTCCTGAATCAACGGTTTGCGGATCATCCCGGGAAACTAACTCTTTGTTGGTAACAATATGCCAAGAATTCCCTTTTTAAGGTCTGCACTAGAAATTATGACTTGAATTACCTGACTCCCTTTCCGCGAACTCGGTTAACCATCAAAGAGATCCCTTTAACCGTAGGTTACATACGATTTGTATTTGGGTTATAAAGGTATTCGACAATCTACTATTCTTGATAACATTGATGTATGAAAAACTATTTTAATTAATCCTTTAATCCAATCTAATTAGAAAAGAAATGAAAACACAAGTTCAAGAACCCATTATCAAGCGTTGGAATAGAGGAATGCAAATAGTTAGAGCCGGACGAGGTTATTCAAAGGCTGAGTTGGGAGAAGTTGGCCTGCGCGATGCCAGGAGTGCAAGAAATCATGGTATTCCGGTAGACCCTTTGAGAAGCACCAACTATCCTGAGAATGTTGACCAATTGAGAGGTCTAGCAAAGACAATTATTGACTCTAGAAAAATCGACTCTAGAAAGCCAAAAACTGAAAGACAGGTTAATAAAAAGAAAACTGAGGTCAAAAGAAAGACACCCACCACCAAGAATAAAAAATTGAAAAGGAAAAAAATTTCGGAATGACGTGATGAGCTTCTTTTACAAAAGCGAACATCAACAACTAAGCTGACGAGCTATAGAAAAAATGGGATAGTGATCCAGGAATTAGGGATCGATAATTTATGGAATAGTGGTAATTGCACTTCGCCACATTATTATAATGCTAGAATATTACCATTTAACAAACATGCGTCTAAGGTATTGGAGGATAGGTATTCCTGATCTTGCCGAGGCAAATTATCCCATTGAAAAAGTCAATCATTGGGAAATAAAATGCATGCAGGGAGAATATCAGCACTTTGGTGTGTTCTGGTATAGGTATGGTACGCCCTATGACAAAGAACCTGTTCATGGAATCTGCTTTTATTACAACGAGATTCCTCCACAAGTAGTGCAAGCACTTACAGATTTTCTACAGTCGAAATTCGGAGGAAATGTACTTTACAGAAAGACCAGGGTCTTCCTCCAGGGATCAAACGAATTTTCAGACCCAAAAGCTATTGGAAACCTAGCACATGAAATAACTCTGAAATTTAATGCGCCGATAGAGATAACCATTGAATTTGAAAAGGTAACAAAGGAAGAACAAGATCAAAACATTGTCAAATTACCATCAAATAAGATGCTGCCTATCGTAGGATCAGATTAGTGTCTGATCAGAAAATCGGAGAGTTACACATAGATTTGAGCTCCTATCTTGTTTAATCCTAGTTCATGAGCACTCCCTTTCCTGTTGTTTTAGCATATGAAAAAGATTTTTTAAATGAGTAAAATAAGAGAAGTACTATGTCTAGTCCAAGCATAGAAGAAGCAATAAGATTACTAACTATTAGTAACATTGAGGAGTTTAATAGATGGAGAATGAAGAATCTCACCGTAAAACCAGTCATTGATGGTATCGACTTTGTAGGGAAAAATCTGTCTGGTGCCTGTCTCAACGGCATATCATCTGTCGGTACCAATTTCTCTCGTTGCAATTTGACGCGAGTCAATCTAGTCCAAGCCGACCTCAGCAAGACTACTTTTGAAGGAGCAGACCTCACTGATGCTCTTCTTATGTATGCTGAAATGAAGGAGTGTAATCTTAGTGATTCTAATCTAACTAGGACAAATTTAATGTGGGCAAATTTGCAAAACTCCAATTTGTCCAGATGCAAATTATTCAAAACAATATTCGTTAATGCCAATTTAATGAACGTAAAACTTGATAATGTCGACCAAAATGGAGCCTACTTAAAATATGCGAATCTTGAAGGGACTTCCTGGCAGGTAGAAGAAAAAGAGGCAGAGACGCGACATATGAATTCTGAACAATAAGATCATAATTAACTGGACCAGCGAGTCATACGCAGTACTCTTAAACCCTTCTGTCTCACTCCTAGGATTGGCTATTAATACGGGCAATCCTTTCTTATATGAGGAATTGCCCGAAAGACATCTGGGTACAATCAGGATTGATCCTTGCTCTCAATTTGTTGGAAACCGGGCTTTTTAAAAGCCTTAAACAAATTCTTCTGCAAGTTCAGGCTTTTGTTGGCTAATCATTTTCCGTAAACCTCTCATGTAATTTTGGGCAAACGTGGTTATGGGTTGCGATGAATACCATATGCATCCAAGTACCTGACAATCATGACATGTGCGTGCTATATCCCATTGCGGGGCGCTCCAAATTTCTTCTACGCTCCTCTCAAGCAAGTTGTAAACATTATCGGGGCTATTAAATTTCCAGCAAGGAACCATAACAGTGCCGTTGCCATTAACAAAGATGCTTTTCCACACACCACATTCCTCAAACATTCCCCGTCCATGTTCTATTATTTGTTCAAAATATTGTGCAGGAATCATAAATTGAGGAGAGGCATGGGTTTTCATATATCCCAATATGCTCTCGCATACATTTATCATAGTTCGTCTATCAGGAAGAAGGGAAAAATTAACATCAGATCTGTCCTCAACGAAAGTAAAGGAAACTGCATTTGAGCCCAATTCTTTCGCTCTATCAAAGTAAGTTTGATTAATGAATTCCTCGGTATTGTATTTAGTTATGACGCTATTAAAGTAGTGGGGCACTTTATATTCGCTTAAACGACCAAGGTTGTCCATCACTTTTCGAAATATCTGTGGAGAAACACCCCTTACCTTACAATATGGTTCTTCGAACATAGAATCGATGCTGCACGTAATAAATTGAATATACCTCTTTAGCTCGTCAAGATCAATCGTATGGAGAAGAGAACAATTAGTTATCAAGGTTATAGGTAATTGGAGCTTGTGAAGATAACGGACAAGGTCCATAAAATCTGGGCGGCTGGTAGGTTCGCCACCTTCAATAATTGACCAAATACAATACTTCGAAACTTTATTGAAAATCTCCTTCCACTGTTCGGTAGAAAGATCGTGTTGCTTGGCAATCCTAATCTGACCTTCTTTATCGGAGTCGCCGAAAGGACACATGGGACAATAGAAGTTACAGTAGTGTGTTAGACTAAAAACTGCAATTAATGGACGTCTCCTTCCTATAATCCTGTTGCCTGACCACTTTCCCAGTAACTTGATTGTACGAATAGTGTCGACCGCCATCTATACCCAGCTTGATAAAAGACATATTTATTAAGCATTTATATACTGACTAGAAAAGCCGTAATGGCTGTTTAATGAAGCAACTCTGATGTCAGGAGAGTATGCCATGTTTCTCTAACGTCGTGTGTTCTGATTAGATTTGCGCTGTTCAAAATGCAGATTAATTCTGTTGCTGCTGATGGAATTAATCGTTCTTCTGGTTCCAAGTTGAATATATTCCCAATAAATGATTTCCTTGAAACGCAGATACAAATTGGCTTTGAAAATATTCTTAGTTTCTTTAGATTAGATATCACTTCAATATCACGGATATACCACGGGAAGTCTTTCATTTTTGTAAAGAACGGGTTTTTTCCTTTTGCCCTGAAAAAACCAACAGCAGGATCGATAATTATATTGTCGGCTCCAATATCTGCGCTTTTTGCTATCAATATACTCTCATTCAGAACCTTCATTGTTCCAAAGATACTTCCTGAAATGAGAGCAGATCGGCCGCCATAGGCACCTACGATTATTGGCAGGCCTGATCTTGCAACAATGTCTGCCATCTTCTTATCATATTTTAAGCCTGAAATATCGTTGATGGCATCGGCCCCGAGCTTGATTGCTTCCTTGGCTACCTCAGCTCTGGGAGTATCTGCCGAGATCGGCAAACTACAATTGCTCTTTATAACTTCTATAGCAAGAGTCATTCTTCTGGTCTCCTGTTCAACTGAAATGAGAGTTTCGAGGTAGGGTGCAGTAGACATCGCACCGACATCTATCATGTCAGCGCCTGTTTCTTGCATCTCCGTTGCTACATTAGCTATTTCATTTACATTAGTCTTAACAGAATTTTTGTAAAATGATTCTGGGCTGAGATTGATGACTCCCATTATTCTAGCTGGAACCTGCTCACCAATCCTTAGCTTCCCGATAGAAGTCAATGATAACTTGGAGCTCCATTAAATAATATAATAGATTTTATAATCAATAAACATGTTATTGTCCTTGAATGTTTTCCCTTTGTCGCTCTCCTTCAATGCTTTACTCGAATTTTCTAATGTTCAAGCGAACCTAAAGCCAATGATGAATTTTTAATAAATCTTCGATTGGTTCATTTTTAAGCAGTTTTATCAATGCGAATGCTTGCGGTACAGATAGCATTGGCTTTTCGAAATGGTCATCTATGGCTATTCTGGGACATGCGACTTCCACAAAGGCATCAAGGCCCTTGAAGATCCGAACGCAATCATTCGTAATATTAGTCATTGCAATTAATTGAACCCTCTTTCCTAGCTGCTCAAATAATGTTTTAAGTTTAAGTGCCTGAATTTTGGCAAATTGTCCTTCCTTCAATCCAATTATAATGCCAAACCTTACTGCATCCATTGCATTATAGATTGATAAAATGGCTTTCTTCTTGAGTATCTGGGCGATCTCGTTAATTTGCGAATATTCTTCAAAATACGGATCTAGCATGTACGTCGGTTTTTCTGTTGACATTGCAACACTCACTGAATGAAATCTGCTCTGGCCAAGGAAAATGTACGCATCGACGAGGTTCTGGCTGTCAAATGCTGGGTAGAATTCACAACCAAAAACTTGGCCGTCGTTAAGCTGTCCTTTCCCTCCTCCAATGATCACTTTGTAGCCATACTCTTCAAAAATCTCCTTGACATTACCAATTTGATTAAGGTGCTGACTGTCTGTTAACAGAGACAGAGTTTTGTAAGATTCGTTTAGAAGAGACGAGGCACATTTTCTTGCAACTTTATCAAAACTAATGTCATCATAAGCATCAACCATTATTACCCTTTCGCCGAATGTCTCACTTGCGATAGTATGGCCAATGTTGAATAAAAGCTCTACACCCAACATGTCGGCTGCTTGCGTATTGAGATCGCATGACCCCCAGCAAGTATCGCCGATTATGTAGGCTGGGATACCAAACTCTTCGGTAATATTGTCGGCACTAGCCTGAATTTTCGGAATAAGTCCTTCCGGCCCATTAAGGGCAACCGAACGCGGTTTTCGCGCATTTATTACTTCATGGATTCTCTTTTCGTCTATTAGCATCATTTTCC
The DNA here is from genome assembly GCA_051985995.1 of Candidatus Nitrosopolaris sp. Taxonomy (GTDB): domain Archaea; phylum Thermoproteota; class Nitrososphaeria; order Nitrososphaerales; family Nitrososphaeraceae; genus Nitrosopolaris. Next base: position 34,257 of record JBPYDU010000041.1, on the reverse strand, counting down.
TTTCCTTCACCTGTGAATATTTTAGTAAAATGCAAAGGGCAACAATGCCACATTTTAAGGCTTTGGTGTGACACATAAATCGACTAGATGCCCACTAGCCTAAGCGCAGTATGCAAATAACAATGCGCGGATTAAGAAAAATACCATAGCAAGATTATGTAGCTAAATCTTTAGACCGGAAGTAAACTCGTCCAGCGACAATTAGCCGGTTTTATTCTTACCATTAGTAATTAGAGAATTCGCATAGTAAATGAATTATTGGGTTCTAACAAGAGCCAGTACTGACTAAATAAGCGCTTTTTCTCGACTTCTACTTCAAGAGTGCTCAATGTTAATCGAATAAGAATTGCTAAAAATTTCTGGCTCCTTCTCGATTTGTTCCCGATTGTGCATAATAATAGATATTTTTTCGCGATTTGGATCGACAATGATTCGATATCTCTGTGGTCGTTGCAGGGTGTGAATGCTATGTTCAAAATTGATAGGCAAAGAATTATTTTTTAGCGATTCAGGAATATGTGGCTCGAATTGGATCCTATTTTCCAGCATATTCAATCGCATTCCAAGCATCATCTCTCGCATTGCATACACATACATCCCAATAGACCAGGCTTGGAGGATGCACGAGTTAAAGGGTTCGGGTCTGTCCCCTCTATATGTTTCTGCGTACATACCGTTCTCAGAAAGTATTCTTTGTGCCATAGATTCGATGTAATAAAGTGCCTGTTCTAGCCTGTTCATCTTAATCTCACTAATTGCGGCCCAACCCGTTACAAGCGGCCATATCGCGCCATCATGATAAAGACTCGGATGATATTTCGGATCTAGGCTGCTCAGAGTTCTTACTCCCCAGGGAGTTGTTAGGTCATTTTTTTCGATTCTCGTTAGGACAGAGTGAGCTTTTATTCTGTCTCCTATAGAGTCAGTCAGTAACATGACGAGTGCATTTGGTCTAATACTGGAGTCCTTGGTACCATCCCTTCTTATCGTATCATAGTAGAAACCGTCCTTGTTATTCCAATATTCTCTCTCTACATTGACTATGAGCTGATCCGCACATCGACTCCATCGCTCTTGATTGTAAGTATCACCCACAATCCTTGCTAGCTCGCTCCCAATTTTCAAACTTTCACAGAACAGTGCTTGGACATCATTGGCACTCTTTCTTCTATCAATATGGTCCATCCATGTAGAATCCTGAATAGGTAATTTTTCGGCGACACCAGTAAATCCGTTCTCAACTAATCCATCTCTGTCGATATCTTTTAGAAATCCCCAATTGACAAGATCAACAATCTGTTTCCATCGATTTCGTATATAATGTGTATCTCCTGTCGCCAACACATATTCACGTATTGCCCAAGGAAAAAGAAATGTAGAATCGGCTGATCCGAACGTGCTATCATGCAGAAATGATTTACCACTAATAATCATCGGTAACTCTCCTTTCATTGCAAGCTTCGAAGTTTTTTTTGCTTGGTGAAGAAGAAAATTTTCGATCACTGCAATAACAAAACGGTAATCTCCGATAGCCAAATACCCTCTCAACGACCAGCCTGTGTCCCTTGCCCAATAATTAGGGAACCTCGGTAGTCCTGCGCAAATACCTGGCCCTAGTCCGTCGTATTCTGCCTTTAAGTATTCCAAACTCGTTTTTGCTTTTTCGAATGCTCTCACTAGTTTTACAATAGTGGAGTGCTGAGGCTGATTTTCACTCGAGGACACAAAATTTAAAGTAGAGTTACTGATCGATTTGAAATGATTTTGGGTCCTTTCCAGCAGTTGTTTATAATTATCCCTAATATACCGGTATTCCCTTAAACAATTCTCAGAACTGGTAAATCCACCGGCCGCCACTAGTGCAAGTTCGCTTGTGGTGCCCACTTCAAGATCAAGATCATACGAAATCTCCAGATCATTATCAAAAGAATCCATTAAAACCCTGGAGGGCCTCAGAGTCCTTGGCGCGACTCCAATTGTTCCGTAGAAATGGGCAAGATTTTTCTTTGCGGCAGTCTGGATTTGTAAGCAATTGTCTCTTGTAAGTAGCTTAGAAAAGTTACTCTGGGAAATAGCAGCTAAACCGTAGCTGGTAATATTGCCGTCAACTACGAAGTGTATACGAATCTTCCGTCTTGTTTTTTCCGTTTGCTTCTTTAAACTTAATTTTGTATAATCCCCGTCCCGATCTAATAACTCTAACTTCATAACAAACCCTTTGTTATCAAGTGGAACGAATAGTGTCCTTTTTACTTGCAAACCTGCCACTTCGGTTCTCGTAAAAAGAAATCCATTCTCATGTCTTGATGATACCACGAAGTTTGGGAGTCTCTTACGGACTCCATCATCCATGGATATTTCCACTAGGATCCTACCGAAAGCCCTAGCTGGTGGCACATACAATCCACCATTATCGTATCTGGTTCCCATCCAAGACCAGTTAGCAGAAAGCGAAGCATTCGATGAACATACAATATATGCTTGTTTGCCAGATAGAATTAGGGGACTAGTGAAGTTTTTAAAAATCGTATCCTCACTCGATGTATTAGAATCTGAATCATCTATCATGTTAGAGGGAATAAAAATTCTTTCCCTACGATTGCTGATGTAATCGTTAAAAGTAAAGGGTATTATGATCTGTTCAAATCCTTCAAGTTTACTCAAAATGACAATCTTATGTTTACTTTGTTCTTCCAAGCCGTCATCTTTTATTATCAGGAATCTTGCGCTTTGAAATGGCTTAAATGGAATGGGCCGGTCTTCCGACAATGTGGCTGCATTGACCACATCCTCTGAAGTTGCGATGAAAATTGATTTTTTTGGAACCGGAATTTCATCAACGTATATATCCAAGGAGACTATATTACCGCCTAGCGGAACAGGTGGATTTAGTAGCGAGAAAATAAATCCATTATATTTATCGACACCATTCACTATCGTTGCATTTTTTAAACTACCATCAATATATGAAAGTACAGTATGTGTTTTATCGAGCGTCCTAACCATTTAGTGCACCTAGGGGTTTCAATTCCTATTCTCGAACAAAAACCAACCTAAACGTTAGATTATTAAAATGGAACGCGTAGTTAAAATCATCTAAATTCATAAAACTCGATGGATGAATTTTTCCTATTAAAAAGGGAATCACATTTAGTGTTCTAGCTTAAGGTATTTTAATATTCATCTGCTGTTTATACTGCATGCGTCATCTGCCTTTCTTCTGGAAAAGACAGACAGGTGTCCTATCAATAAGAATACTTTAGGGAAAAGTTCCTGGGCGTCCATCAACTTATTGAAGTCCAGAGCTCCTCTCTTTTCACTCAATGGTCAATGTAGTAATGGTCAATGTATTAAGAGTACGGGGGCAGCCTGCCAGTACCACCATAGGCACAAGGCCCCGTCTCAAGCCGTGCAAGATCCACCACGTAGACGTGTTAGCATGGCTACGCCGCCTTAGGGTTGCTCCCTCCCGGACCTCACCCCTTTCGACGATTCGCAGTCAAAACCACGCCTTCGCGTGGTTAGCTGCTCATAACCATCCGACCCGGCATGATTTCATTTCAGCAAGGCAAGCAGGTACCTCACACCTATGGATTTACCCAGCAGTTACTGATCCCAGCATAAAGCCGATTTCTGATGTGGGGTACGGCTAGCACCCCGATCCTCCCTGCCTCCGCACCTATTATAACCAGGACTCATTATATTTGCTTATCATTGTTGATCTACAGAATTCAACAATTTAGGAGTAAGGGGCAGACAATCGAGACCAACTCGGCAAGCCTGTGAATTTGATTTACTTATTCCTTGCTAGGACTTGAAGGGTCCTGCAGACAGAACAAATTCTACCGGTAGAATTCCGTCCGCAAATTAGGCATTCTTGTGGCTGAGGTACCGATCCCATTGAGGAAGTCTTCAATATCTTCGAGATTTTCATCATAGAGTTGTACGCGTTATACTTTATCCCTGCGTGTCTTGTTTCAAGGTTATTGAAAAACTCACGAAGATCGGTTCTGATACTTTCATGCATATACGGACATTCCTCGGACTGAAATGGGATGTCTCTCAGAATAGCATAGAAAACAATTTCGTGCTCGTAAATCTCTACAAATGGTTTTACCTTTTTAAGACCATTGGGACCATACTGAACTGGTTCTGGATACATCCACCCAATTCTCTCTGTGTCTCCTGACAGAAGGTTAATCATGAAGGTTTGTAGCTGGTCATCAAGATTGTGTGCTGTCGCAACGACATTCGCACCTACCGTTTCTGCCGTAATGTCTATTGCTCTCCTACGAAAGGTGCCACACATGGAACAGGAAGTCATTTTTTGAGACGGCCTTTGGAGCATTGCGTGATCCATGTCCAATCCAAAAAGATCCTTATAGCTTGAAACTTTGGTTTCCACTTTAATACGAGAGCAAAAATCTTTTACAATTTGTAATGACTCATCCCGGTACCTGTTTATACCTTCGTCTATCGTGATAGCGACCAAAGTAGAGCGGTTATGTTCTTCAAAGAACTTCTTTAGTATGTATAGTAGGGCCAAGCTGTCCTTACCCCCTGAGACCCCAACTGCAACCTTATCCCTGTGACCAAGCATTGAAAATTTCTGCATCGTCTTGGCAGTTTTTTGTTCTATAGAAAGTAAAAAGCATTTTTTGCATAGATATTCTCCAGAGTATACTCTATTATATACAGTTAACCCATCGTGACATTTAGTGCATGTTTTTCTTGACAGGAGCAGAAATTATGGAATCGAGGTTATTATTTCTTGGCGTTTGAAATTGCGGAAAAAGCTAAAACGTCGGCCTGGATTTCAGAAGTAAAGGGTTTTTGAATCTATAGCAAAAGCATTTAAGTCTCGATCTCGACTTGACTGTGGGCGTGCAATTCAACGATGAACTGTTAGATGAAATTAATCTAAGGATAATAGATATCTTGAGCCGAGATTCCTCAACACGATTTGTTGAGATTGCGAGAAAGATCGGGATCTCTGACGCAACGGTTCATATGAGAGTGCGCAGGCTGATAGCTGCTCGAATTATCGGCAAGTTTACGATTTCTGTAAATAATGGCCGTCTAGGTTATGACCACCTTGCCTTTTTGGGCATAAATGTTGAACCCGGCTTTGCTGAAGAAGTTGTTCTCGGATTATCGAAGGTGGAAGCTGTGTTAGAAATTCACGAAATGCATGGTAGGTTTGATCTTATACTAAAGATTCGCTCGAAAGATCTTGAGGAAATGAGAGATATAGTTGTAAACAAGATACGTACTTTACAACATATTCTGGAAATAGAGCTAATGACCGTTTTAAAGTCGAGAAAAGAAGAACAAATGGTTCCTTTGAAATGTGATATAGCAGAAAAAACAGAATCTGCAATCGCGTAGCTCTCAGGAACGAAATTAACTTAATCAGGATCTGCTCTTCTGCTACTGTTTTTGTTTTTCCTTCTTAGAGGTCTGCCACCAATCCAGATAATCATCATGCAATTGCCTTCGTTTATTGATAGACGCATTTTCTGCCTTATCGCGTAATTCATCTATCTTTTCTCGGGAAGCAAATATTCCACAGCTCTTGCAAAGAAAATTTTTGCTATTAGGATCAAATTTCAAATCGCCGCCACACTCAGGACAGAAGTTTGCCAAACGTATTTGAGGTGTCGAGCTCCTAATAAAAGCATTGTGCAGGCAGGTGGATTATAGCATTTTATTATTGTTAGAAAGCAGAGCTAGCATACAGAAAAGTTGGTCGTTTTATTCAATTTTAGGCTATTATTAACTAGATGCCGGAATGTTCAACCTGGTGCATGGACTTACATCGTCATTCCACTTTATTGTGGTCAGTTCGCCCGTCATTTGCCATGCACCAGGATAAGAATTTCAGATACGCAAGAAATTAAACTGTTTGGTTTCTTGCGCACACTATTTTATTATCTGCATCTACTTTTACTTCCATTCTAGAGCTCGTAGTGAAAAACGACGAGTTATCAAGCATATCCACAAGAGGTATATTAGAGATTGCGCAACCTGACGCCGTGGTTATGTCTGCTTTGTTACTGCATATCATCGCAGCTGGCGCAGAGGCATTCACTTTCAACGAGTAGATAGCATATGCCCCCACACTACTTCCAATAGCCCCGGGAAAAACTAATACTGCACCTTTAACAGAGCTACCAAACAATTGATGATGTGGGTCTTTTATAATGCCGTTTTCTGAATCTATCATCGAAAGAAAATTAATTCGATCTTCTGTAAAAAGTGCGGTTCCGATCCCAGACCCTCCTACAATTTTTCTGCACTTGATGCACGTATTCAATCTTAATCGGCGTATTCCTTCTTAATTGTCTTTAAGTCTTTCAGAGATACCTCTATCCTGTTTGAATGTTTCAGATAATATGCAGCCTTAATACTATTTGTAATTACCGAATCAAAATCAGCACGCGTGATAAGGGGTGTGAGACAAGTGCACGAATCGCACATGAACTCACCACCGGCTTTTTCAATTCGATCGATCAAACCTAGGTGTGTTGCTTGATTATGAGTTGCTCTTGCGCAGAAAATTATACAACGTTTCGTCAGCCTTTTTCCTTCAAGATAACCTGCCAATATGTGTAGCTCATTTAACCCAAGCTGAGGACTTCCCAGAGCGATTAAGTCACCATCTTCAGCTGTATTTAGCTCATCTTTAATCGCAACAACTTCTTCTTTACCACAAGAGATAACTTCTTGTTGGGTGCCTTCACCTTGCGTGAACATCCCACAAGAGCCGGATGTTCCAATTGCCGATGAAAGAGCTTTTGCTTTCATCGTGTCAAGTTTTTCTTCGCCTGTGTTAAACGCAACACAACTATCGTTTACTGTTTTTCCAGCGAAGTAACCTAGTACGCCATAATCTACCTCTGTAGCGAGTTCATAATCAGGTTTGATGGCCAGTTTGGCATGTCTGAAGTTGTCCATCATAAGGTTGGAATACGGAGATTTCCCTGTGATTGAACTTGCAAGCGCACTCAGGGCGCTTTCTCTATTAGTTAACAGTCCTAAAATTGAATTCGAAAATATTGCAGCATTACTCTCAGCAAAGCTCACGGCGCTACCTTTTTCAGGAATATCAAAAATCTCGTAGGGAACACATGTAAATGAACTAGTTGTTCCCAACATTCGATAGGACCTTACTATACTCATTTGTTTTTTGGTAAATGTCTCGGACAGATCAGGAATGTTATTTTCGTCAAAGCCCATTGGATTTATTGTCGTCCTTATCGCGACCCTGGCACTTTTACTAATCTCCTCCAAGAAGTCAACGCCGCTATCGCCAATAGTATTGTAATTGACTCCCGAAATATGAGCCCATTTTACGGGGATCAGCCTTTCTGCTCCGGTAGCTTCGCCTATTGCGAGCAAGATTCTATATGCAACCGCCAGCGATTCGCCGCTTTCGCCTTTCAACATTTTTTCTTCCTCGCTGGTGAGCTCCATTTTATAAAATTGTATTGTTAGGTGTAATAACTATTTTGCCGGCCTCCCTAACTGATCACTATTAGTTAAGATTCCAAATTCCATGAAAAGCCCAGCATAATTCATGCCTCTTTCTAATGTTATAAAGTTCAGCTTTTTGTACGTTCAACACTTCATAACCAAGCCTATCACTTTTTCTATGATGGGTTACCGGCATACAAATAAGCCCGTAGAGTTATCATATGGCGGGTAATAAAAGCGTAGATGACGATGGAAGATCTAAGGATAAATAACTTATTGAAATTACTTGGACATTCTTCTCTCTATCCGCCACAGCAACAAGCCGTCTCGCAGGGTCTGCTGGACGGCAAAAACTTGCTCGTCACATCTCCTACTGCAAGCGGCAAAACGCTAATTGCGATAATGGCAGCAATAAAGGCATTTGAAAAAGGAATGAAGGTTTTTTATCTTACTCCGCTAAGGGCCTTAGCCATGGAAAAGTATCATGATATTCATGTGCTCGAGCGTTTGAATATCTTGAATAGAAAAATCCGTATCAGGGTTGCTTCGAGTGACTATACTTCAACTGCGAGGGAACTTGAAGTGGCAGATGTTCTAGTTCTAACAAATGAGAAAATGGACTCTCTAATCCGACATGGGACTAGCTGGATATCCGATGTCGGACTCTTTGTAGCTGATGAAGTTCATTTGATTGGCGAACGGGAACGCGGGCCAACGCTTGAAATGATCTTAGCAATCATCAGAAAAGTGCATCCGCATGCGCAGATCCTGGCATTAAGTGGGACAGTTTCAAATTCTGCAGATATCGCAAAGTGGTTGGATTGTGAACTAATAGAAACTAACTGGAGACCAACCAAATTGTTAGAAGGCGTCTATGAAAATGGGACTATACTCATGAATGATGGTAAGCGTGTTGAAATTCAACGCTATTCTAATGCTTCAATAGATATTGCCATCGACTCTATTGATGATGGTGGACAAGCATTAATCTTCGCAGGGACTCGTAAACAAGCATGTTCGCTAGCAGTTAAGGCTGCCGAAGGAGTTCTAAGGAGACTTGATAGAACCGATAAAAAGAAGGCAACCACAGCATCGCTGCAAATAAGAACCAAAGGTGAGGACCTCGAGCTCACGAGTACCCTCTCAAAGCTAGTATCCAAAGGTGTAGCTTTCCATCATGCAGGTTTAGGCGCATCCAGCAGAGAAATTGTGGAAGAGGCATTTAAGACCGGTGTAATTAAACTTTTAGTCGCTACTCCCACGTTGGCGTCAGGCGTAAATCTGCCTGCAAGAAGAGTGGTACTATCAAGTATTCTACGTTATAATGCAGATTATGGCGCAAATATGCCAATTAGTGTTTTAGAATACAAACAACTTTGTGGACGAGCAGGGCGACCGAAGTACGACTCGTTTGGAGAAGCGGTAATTGTAGCAGAATCTGGAGTAAGTTCAACAGATATTTATGAACACTACATACTTGGTGAACCAGAGCCCGTACGTTCGCAGCTAATAAACGATAGGGCATTGAGAGTTCATATACTCAGTATTATATCCACAATCCCTGGAATGAAGCAGGGCGAAATATACGATTTTTTCGAAACCACGTTATGTTCCCAGCATTATGAGAAGGCAGTTATAGCCTTGAAAATCGAAGCTGCATTACGTTTTCTTGAAAATGAGAATCTTATCAAATCGAAAAATGAGAGATACATACCTACTAATTTTGGAAGACGATCATCACTACTTTATATTGACCCTCTTACCGCTGTAGATTTCAAAAGAGCAATTGAATCGGTTGAGCCGGGTAAAGCGAAGGCAAATGAGCGTGTAATTAATCACACACTTGGCTTTCTGAATCTAATTACAAGTTGCGCTGACTTCTATCCTAAACTTTCATTGCGAAAGAAAGACTTAGAATTAACTACAATCATCGAGGAATATCGTGGCGAATTGTTCTCTAAGATTAACGGGTTTGAATGCTCTAGGAGTCTATTGGCATTGTTCGAGTGGATCCAGGAAACCAGCGATAGGAAGTTAAGTGATAGACTCTCAGTTGAGCCTGGCGATATGCATAGAATGGTCGAGATCTCTAACTGGCTTGCTCATTCGTTATATCAGGTTGCGAAACTACTTAAACGCGGGGATTTGTTAAAAGAGCTGCATGATCTTCAGATTCGAATAAGATACGGAATAAGAGAAGAACTTATTCCTCTTGTCAGGCTGAAGGAGATAGGAAGGGCAAGAGCTCGAGCGTTATATGATGCCGGTGTTGTTGACTCCAGGAAGGTTACTGAAACACCGGAGGCAAAACTATCTGCCATTCCAAAGATCGGTCCAACTTTGGCAAAAAGATTAAAAGAACAGGTAAAAAAGGAACGATATTAGAACTGGTGTGTTTGAATAGCAAAGCGAATTTTTGGCTTGGTTTCATCTGTAGTTATTGTAGTTTTATAAGCCACGATATCTACGGAATTGATAACATTAATGCTAGAACTGTCCTTTTGGAACTATATCTTCCTCTACGGAACAATAATTTCTGCGGCCTCATTTTTAATCACACTATTGCTGACGCCTAAAGTAATCAAATCGCTCATATCGAAAGGATGTGTAGTTCAAGACTATCATAAACCTGAAAGGCCTAACATTCCAAGACCGGCAGGCCCAATCCTGCTCATAGCAATAGCGGTCGCCGAGATTGTTCTTTACTTACTTACTCAGAACACACAGGTCCTCGCGATCCTACTAACTACGATAATTGCATTTATTGTAGGATTGATTGACGATAAAAAAGTCATGCCGGGGTGGTATAAGCCTATTGCACTTATTCCTGCTGCCATTCCGTTGATTGTTTTAGGGGCTCATGGAACTCATTTAAATCTCGTATTTGGAGACCCATCCATTCCACTTCTATATATTCCCCTGATACTAATCATAATCCCGGTTGCCGGTAATACCATTAATTCAATTGATGTCTTGAATGGGGTAGCTAGCGAGGCAGTGATAGTTGCGATGATACCACTCTTGGTTTCTATAGCTGTCTTCGGCAATACCGTAGTATTTCTTGCTGCGCTTCCGCTTTTTTTTGGAATGATTGCCTTTTATAAATATCATAGATTTCCAAGCAAAATATTCCCAGGAGATTCAGGAACTTTGTTGATTGGAGCAATGTACGGTGCGCTTGCAATTGCTGGAAGCTCTGAGATAATAGGAGTCATTGCGTTGTTGCCATCCGTGATGAATTCGTTTTTGTTTCTTGATAGCGTGAAGAAAATAGTTGAGCATAGACAAGTAAAAGCTCGACCTACCGTCCTGATGGAGGATTTTAGGTTAATGGCATCAAAAGAGAGGAATGCACCTACAACATTATTAAGATTAATCTTGGCAGATGGTCCTATGTCAGAAAAAGAGATTGGCAAAAAAATACTCAAATTGGCAATATACAGCTCTATTCTAGCACTAGTGACCGTTGTTATACAATACTATTTTCTCTCAGGCTCTGTCCATAAATGAGGTTCATGAATCTCAAGTTTTTTCAATGATTTCGATACTATCCTGATAATATAAATCGCAAAGTGCTAATTCGATTCTGATTTCAAACAACCGGTATTTGGAGGAGTACTTTGTTTGCTATTCCTTATCAGCTTTGTAGATCTGTACGAGGGTCGAAAAACCTCGGTTTTCCAGTTTTTTCCACAAATTGTGCAGTTGATAGATTCGGCCTTGATATAAAACTGGAGTTCATAGTCACTGCATCGTATCTGATGTTCACGTTTGAGAACCTCCATTTGTCTGAGGTAGGTAATATGCCTGGTAGAGTTCTGTGTCATCAAAAACGATGTACGCCTGAGAATAAAAATTCTTTCTGAAAACGCAAATTTCTATTCTAATTTTAGTATTACTGCCTCGTACCGCATGATTTTGACATTTACAAATATAGTCGCAGTTTGATAGATAGCAATCTAGATTTTCATATAGATTTCTTCATATTTTTTGACCCCTACCATAGATTTCTCATGTACTGCTAAATTTTTTCTACTACGTTATCTTATTATATAATATGGAAAATCATACAGACTATCGGTTTATCAAATATGAGCTGCGTTCAAAATATTAAGATATTAAGACGGACAGCATTAATCGACGTCGCACAGAGAGTAAGAGTGATTAATAAGAATTTTCGACCTTTGTTCTCAAATCAACAATATGCATGTCATTCCGCAGTTGGCCAATTATCGGTCAAAAATGATCATGAGCCGAAACAATATCAGTTGAGCAGAGCAAAATAATGTTTAACAATACTCCTGGCACTGATAGTAGTACTAACGTCATTGTATCTATAACTGTAGGAGAGGTAAAGGTTCAGTTTAATGGCTCTCCTGAGTCGGTCCTGACATCCGTCATTAACTTTATGACAAAACAAGTTCCTACCATCGATTTGGCTAGGAAAATCTCGTTAAATTATGCAGTTACAGAGCTTATCGATCTATTTTCGAACTTCATTAAAATAACGCCAGAGGGACCTCGAGTTATCCTAGAGCATGAAGATTTTGAATTGAAAAAATTGTCGGACAAAGAAATTGTTGCATTACATTTGTTGGCGGCAAGAATTGCAAAGGATCTTGGCAAGGTACCTAATGAAGGAAGGCAATTATCTGAAATCCAATCTGTAACGACTCTGAACCCAAAGTCTGTGAGCTCAAGGCTCTCGGAATTAGTTAAGGCAGGACACGTGTTGAGGGACAGCACAGCAAATGGAAATGAATCTTCCTCGTATAAAATTACTACTTCTGGTATTCACTGGTTGAACTCTGTGTTCGCTAAAAGGATGAAGGGATAAACTAGAATTCTCCTATGACGGAGATTCAGAAGGCGGCTTTCTTTGAATATACTGATAGCTTCTCATTGTTCCTTTTCTGCTAAGAATATTTTCCCTAACCATATCCGTGAGTGAATGAGAAACCGCAGTTCTATCGTAATTAAAACCACGCCTGGACAGCTCCTCATGAACCTCTCCTAGCGGTTTCTCGATTCCAAAATACCCTTCGTACCATAGCGATTGGAGAAGGCCTCTACATGTTATCCCCCCCCTTTGAGCCACCTTGGTTTGCAGAGTGACTGGATTTGCCATCTGTCTTTGAAGAATAAGATTTGAATTTATCTGCTCTGTTAGAACATCGACTTGCTTTCTCAAATCTGCTATTTGAGTACTGAATTCCGAATTAATACTATTTGAAGTATCAATACCTGACAGCACATTTTCAACCACCTCTTTTACTTTTTTCTCGATACAGCTGATCTCCACTTCCCAGTCGCGGTGTTTTAATCTAATTCTAACTTCATCTGGTGAAGGTGCTGACTCGTTCATTAATGGTGATATGGAACGGTGAAATTTCTATCACATAAACTTGTTGCTGAACAACTCCATCGTGTGCATGTTGCGCAACATTAATAACCATCGCCGTTATATTGTTGAACAACATGAATGCACAATTGAATTCGACCGAAATTGACTTCAACGAATTGCAACGTGTATTGGGCCAGTCAATAGGAGGCAGCCTGTCGTTGAAGTTGCAGAATTTACTGAGCGGCAAAAAAATTGTTTTTAGCTGCTACGAGAAAAATCATGTACCATTAGGAGGATGGGGAGTCCGATGTAAACCAGGCTCTGAAAAAACAATAAAGTCGATTCGGGCTATCAATGAGGCCATGCTAGTAGCCGCAGTCGATTCCAGCAACATCAAGATAGCTGAAACTGAAGACGGTACCTTGTATGCCATAAAAAGTGGGATTGCATTCGCTCTTAGAGGTCAGGCGATAATGCACTTCAAAATAGGCCCCATTTTGTTTTATTTAAGCAATGAAACTGTTACCACCTCCGAACTTGACCATAGACTTGCAAGGTTGGTCCTGTTCGATGGAGAATCGGCTAAAAGACTGATTAGAGTACGAGTTGAAAGAGCTATACAGATGAGCCTATCAAATCAATTTGTAAAATCAATAATCGTTGTCGACGGAGCATTAAAGTCATCGCCATATGAAAATAATAATCAGAGTATCACGGGAGTAGCGGAGAATTGTTCTATTCGTCAGAACGTATTGCTTGGAATCAGTAAAAACACCTCCTTTAAGCCTCTAGATAAGGTCTCGGCACCTCTCACAAAAATCAACGAGGCCGCCTATATCGACATTGACGTGATTATCCAGAGCTTAAGCAGAAGCACCATAGGTAATAATCTTCTTGTAAAGCTTGGAAATAACGATTGTCCTATCCTGCGTGCAGATATCATTTGTCCTAAGGGCGACATAGACAACTCAATTGGTAAATTGCTGGCCAATGACTCAATGGACGGAGGATATCCTGAGACATTAAGACTTGCACATCACGTCTCGACATTTACTAATACAGAGATCTCGTGTCTCAGAGGCCACCTCTTAAGCAACTATAACATGACTGAACTGCAGCCAGAAGATATCCGAAAAACTTTGCTAGGCTCTATCCCGGCGTGAAAATACTAACGAAAAATAGCAATGAACTTGTGGTACTGGCAATGAAAGGTGAAGCTATCAGCAAGGGTGACTATCTCTTGATCGATGACGGAAAGTTGAACAGAAAAATGATAGCTCAGATTTATGATGAGGAGTATCTTTCGTCCCAGTCGTTGATTGAGGATATTGTCAGAGATGAAGTAATAACTGCTTCGAGTACTGAAAACTTACACGACCCGCTCAACATCGCAAGGCTATCAAGAATGATCCGAGATGCGAGGTTATTCCGGACCAAAATACGCGGAAGTATAGATGCATCAGGCAGACTATCGAGCGATGTAACGTGGATCCCGTCAAGGGTATATTCCAAAGTAAGGCGCTTAAGCATTACTGAATTGAACGGATTTCTAGGAAGGACTGGAATCTTTCCTATTAAACTAGGTAGAACCAAAGGAGAAAACGAAGATTTTGAAATTTATGCTGAGGATCTTGATGGCAAACTAAATATTGTTACCGGTAAAAAGGAATCCGGCAAATCACATCTTTCTAAGATTCTTATAAGAACTCTCGTTCAGCACGGCGCTTTTGTGATTGTATTTGATTTAAATGATGAATATGGAGGATTAGCAACCAACTTTGATGGATCTCCCTCTTCGCTTACAAATCAGGTCAAGATACTGCAGTCCGGAAAGGGATTGAGTTTCTCCCTAGAATACTGTGGCAGGGCCGCTATCTCCAACGTGCTCAAAAACGCGCTTGACACTCCAGCCGCATCTATGCGAGAATTCTTCCGAATTTGGGATTGGCTTGAGAATAGGGATAACCTAGAGATCGAGGCCTTCGGCAATGCTATCAACACATGGAATATTAACGAGCTAGTACGCGATGCGCTAGTATCAAGGTTCCACGTAATGCAGGCATCTCGATTATTTTTACAAAATCGTGCGGAGGGACTTAGATTCGAAAATATTTTTTCGAATAAAAACGAAGGCGCGGTAATCGTGGTGAGCATGGGCAAGATAATCCCCTTGGTGAGACGAATGGTCGTAGAGCTCGTCCTGAACAAGCTGGTTGACTTGCTAGAGAAGGATATAATTCCTCCGATTTTTCTCTTTGCAGAGGAAGCCCACCTGTATATTCGGGAAACATACTGGGAGGATATTATAACTAGGATGAGACATTTTGGAATTTATCCAACTTTTATCACGAACCAGCCAGATGCGATTGGCGACGGAATTTACCGACAGGCGGACAACATATTTTTGTTCAATTTCACGAATGACGTAGACTTAGACAAGATATCAAAAATTTCTTTAGCAGATAATGATACAGTCAGGTCAATAGTAAAGACTCTTCCTCATCGTTGCTGTCTGGCCATTGGCAAGGTCGTTTCAGAACTGCCTATCGTTTTAGAGATCGCAGCGCTTGGAATCTTAGCGCTTGGAGAAACAAAGAAATTCTTTAAAACCTAATCAACTTATCCAGCAAATGAATATAGATTAACTGATGGCACCTTCGCCACGTTTTTTTGTTCCTATATCAGCTGCATCGCTAACCGTCGATATGAAGATCTTGCCATCCCCAGCGGAACCTGTGCTCACCGTATCTAGTATCGTGTTTACCACTTTTTCGACTTGAGAATCTGCAACTACCGTAAGTACATTGGCTCTAACCGAAAATTCAGACACATATCTTGCTGTACCCCTGCTACTTTCAACCATCGGTTTTGCGCCTTTGCCCCGGCCCCTTGATTCGAAAAAAGTACAGCCACCTACTCCCGCCTTTTTCAACGCTTCATTTAATTCTAAAACCTTCTCGTTACTAATAATGGCTTCTACGCGTTTCATGTTTTGCTATAAAAAGATGTAATAATAAAAGCTTTTGTTCAACAAGCTAACACCAATGAATGTATGATAGGCGATATCTGATGTGGATTTGGATAAGTTTCACACACTTCTTAACTCGAAAGATGAGTGTTTAAGTGATAACATCGCCCGGGGCCATCCATAATACTGGCTCCGATATACATGTGAGTATCGGTGGTTTGCAATTCCATATTTATAACGTAAAATGTGATTATATGATTTGTAGGATATTGGGAGGACCAACAATTCCAAAGCATTCTAGACCTGTGCCGTGCAAAGTAACACAATGAAGGTATCTCGATATCGCGACCACCTTGACGCAACTCTTTATGATAAGTTCGTGACCACTTGATACCTATGAACTATCGCCGATTAGTTTTAGGCGGCCCATTCGATATTCGAACGACGTCAACGAATCATAGTACCAATCAGAAAAGGCCTTATTCATCGCATTTCAGACCTATCTCATCACTATACCAATAATTACGGTATCAGTGTTTGATGGTAGAACACAAATAGAAAAGGACCGTCTTGCGGAAGCAATAACTGAGGATGTATCAAAAATACTGAAGGTACAGAAAAAGGAGGTGGTAGTAGTGATTGAAGAAGCACCTCATGGTAATTGGTGTCCTGCTGGTGTTCGTATATAGTATAATATGCTTCAGAATAACCATGGATTGAGCATTTCTCTCAAATAGGTCTTGTGCATAAGCTAAGCCATGACCAGAACAACTTCATATGGTCCAGATAATATGAAGTCAGTATTCAGATAAAGTTTACAACAGGCTATTTTAATCTCACTAAAGAGATAAGTAATCCTATTGCACTTTTGATTTTGTTGGATAAAACAGGCTATTATGCAATTTTAGGTGTATCTGAACAGGCCACATATCCTGAGCTGAGGAAGGCATATAGACGTTTGGCAAGAAAGTACCATCCTGACAGGAACAATTCTTCTCATGCCGAGATTATGATCAAAAAAATCAATGCCGCCTTCGAAATCCTTTCCGACGAGAATAAACGGAGCAAGTATGACAAGAATGACTTCAAAACGGAATTGGACAATGAGGAGATCAACTATGGACAGAATGAGGCTTCCGGTACACATCGAATTTACTCAGATTACAATAACAATCGTAGAATTTATGATGCTTCGGATAAACAGTATTACCACAAAAAGAAATATCCTCAAATGCACTCAGAAGTTTCAAACCTTTTGGATACTCCAAAAGGTCGATTCCAGATAACTGTTGAACCTTCACTTTGCTTGGCATTTGGCAGTTGTGAAACGCTTGCACCCAAGGTGTTTGTTTTAGAAAAAAACAAGAGAATAAATCCCAAAGTAAGAATAGAGTCGGAAACTGGGGCCAACTTTGAATCAATCCTCGCCGCCGCCCAAACTTGCCCTACAAAAGCAATTAAAATTATAGATAGATATACCGGCGAACAAATTTATCCATAATATTGTGGTAAGCTAATGTCTAATGGAATGCCGGTTTTCTTTATCTTGTTGGAATCTAGTGTGGCCTCTGACGACCCCAATGTACCCTTTCCAATCATTCGAATGTGGGACAGATGAAGTTATTTTATTTCTGCCCCCCTCACATTTTACTATATTCCTACGGAAATACCGTCTATCATATGCTCAGTTTAATTTTTTGTATTTTAATTAAATAGATCTACTAATCTCAATAAGTTCGTGGATGGTAGGCATCTCTTGGTGGAGAACCTGCTGCATTTGCTGAGAACAATGAGTTAAGTTTGCCTAAAATTTTCATCGCACAAAATGTTCCAATAAAAGCATTTCCTGCCCCGACCGTGTTCGTGGCCTCAAACCCCTTTTCTGCCAGATTTACTGTCGGTACTGATATAATACCTGCATTTTCTCCAAAAATACAGCCCTTCTCTCCTCTAGTTATTCTTACTCCCATATTCTTATTCTTGATGACAAGCCTTCGACACGCAGTCACAGGATCAGAATATCCAGACAACAGCTCGTACGAGTTCAGCGCCAGAAAATTAATATGCCTAATAATATGATAACTTTTTTTGCTCCGATTGAAGATAATATTCCCGGAGCCCATCTTGTCATTTTCTAGGCCGGTTCAGGTTACACCACATACAAAAAATAAAATTGTCTTCCCAATCCACTTTTTCACTCCATCCATCAAAGTTGAGACATATACTGGTTTTAGACATCTCTATATTGTACTAGGCCGCGATTGTCTACTTAATAGAGCCCATAAATACAATATTCTCTTGAATTCTACTTGGTGTTATTGTATGTCAACTATCATAATTTTCTTGTTAATAAGACTTAAAATTTAATAAGTATTTATCTTTGTATTATCTACTGCTAGTTATATGGCAACTAAAACAAAGGGGAAGAAGAAGGTTAAGAAGACCAAGCCAACTAAAAGGTCTAGAGCCGCTCCGAAGAGAAAGGGATCTAAGACACAAAGTACAAGGAAGTCAAGTAAGGGCGCCAGTGTCGCACGTACAAAAAAAATTTCCCGACGACCAAAGAAATCCACCCGTGGTAATAGGCCGGTTTTACGAAAGGAGCGACCTACAGAGTTAGAGAGCCCACCTTCATCGTTAGGGGCTACGACGACAATTTATGAAAGTCAAGAAGTCACGGCATTCGGTTCACCAATGGACGAGCGCGACGAGAACGAGACTATGACTAACTCGAAGGTATCACCATTGGAAGAAAGCGACGAGAACCTGAATGATAGCAGCACATTGCTGGATTAATGTGATTAACAAATACATTCGAGGTCGCACCTCTGGATTGCGATGATACTAGAAATAAGCAACAATCACTTTGGAACCAATTCCGTAGTGCAATCTTTTGCACCTTATTTATCTCAAACCGGGATTGGAAATTCAAATAAATTATGGCAAATCGCTTTGTACTTTTAGTCAAAGCACGATAAATACGTTTAGCTCTCTGGACGGATATGATGAAATCAATTCTCTCCGATTTTACTAAACGGGGATTTGTCCGATTGATTAAACCATTTGAGAGTTCACCTGACGATCTTATCAAAATAACTAGAGCCTTTGGGATTGCACTCAAGACTCATGTCGGAGAGTTCAGAGATGAAAACAAGATCGAACCATATATCAATCATCCGCTGAAGGTTGCTCTAGTTATTGTGGAGGAGCTTCATATACACAACGTCGACCTCGCATGTGCGGCTCTTCTTCACGATACCACACTTAAAGATGACGTTGAATTGAAGAAGGATTTCGGTGAAGTCATACATGATATAGTTCGTCTTGTTGCAATGCCAATAACAAGAAATGAGGACAGGGCAAAGACACTGGATGAATATTTCTACAATATCGCGAACAGCTCTGTACTTACTCGATATTTGATCCTAGCAGATAGGCTTGAGAATGTTAGAGCTCTAAAAAATGCCGCTCAGAAGAATAAAATTCTGCGATATAAAGAAGAAACTCAAAAGTACATAATACCCATAGCAGAAAAGACCGATGAAGACCTCGTATTTAAATTAACAATCGCACTCTATGAACTAAAATAACCCAAGTATTCCGAAGCTTTTCGTTAGTTCAATTTTTTGTCATTCTTTTTACGATTTCACCATTGGCTACGATATTATCGCTGCAACCACAGGTGGGAGAGCAAGCTAGTTTAATATTCTTGATAAGAACTCGTAATAATTACCTATTAATCAGCAGGTGCAGCTCCCACATAACATAACATAATTCGTTAAGATGCCTTCTCTTTACATCATCTTCGTGTTAACACCGCTCCCTAGGTGTCCTAAATCTTCCCTAACTTCTTAACATATTTTTTGTATGCCTCGAGATATGATTTCTTGTCTCCTATGTCAATAAATCCTGAATCTATTTTGAACCCTTTTACAAGTTTATCCTGAACAAGAGCTTTTCTTACTGCATCATCCATTCCAAAGGCACTTGACTTGGGTACAAGTTTGAGAAATTCTAGTTCCATAACATAACAACCGATATTAATTAATCCTTTCACTTCTGGTTTTTCTCTCCAGCTAATGACTCGATTTCTTTGCCTTTGTTTTTCTTTTCCATCATTAATATCTATGAACCCATACCTTAGATTTGTTTTATATGAGAGTAGTGCCATTGAAATAAATGCTTTAGAACTCTTATGCTCATCTATCATCTTATCAAGATCAAATGCGTAAACCGCATCTCCATAGAGACAAACGAAGGTGTCATCCAAGAATTTCTCTGCTGTCTTTAATTGACCTGCAGTAGCTAGAGGTCTTTCTGACCTAGCATAGTCTATCTTAATCCCGAACCTACCACCATCTTCAAAATAATCTTCAATTGCCCTATGGAGGTAGCTCACGCAAAGAATAATGTGGTCAATTTTACCAGTGAAAGTGCGGTTGCGATTGCTATTATAATTATTAATACCATTACCACTTGTAATCCACTCAATTATGTGCTCAAGTAACGGCTTATTACCTAAAGGTAGCATAGGCTTTGGAATAAAGAACGTATAGGGTTGTAATCTTGTCCCTAAACCGCCGGCTAAAATCACTGCTTTCATGTATATTATTATAGCGCCGCCCTCTACTACATCTGGTTCATTAATGGCACATATAAATAAAATGTGGAATGTTTTCTGCCAGTCCTCCTTTGTTCCTTACATTTTATTTTTTTCTACCTTATATCAGTATGTATTTATGGCATAATAGTAAAGCTCAGTCCTATGACCAGCAAGACACAAGAGGAAGCTCAAAAAAACAAAGAAAAGTGTCTTAGGATACTTGCAGTGTCACCAAATATACGTTACGCAGGAAAAATTAACAGGTTTGGACGGACTCTTGGAGGACAACTTCGAAGAGGGGTAGTACCACTTTTCAAACCAGATGAAGCCCGCAATGAGAACTTCATTGAAGCGACAAGGAATCAACTACGCAGAGCGTTTGAGCTTTCTATTGGCAAAACAGAGTATACATTGACTGAAAATGAAAGGGTCAAAATTCTAACATTGCCTAATGCAGCTTCCTTTTACTACATCACTCTAGATAAAGATACGGAAACAGAGGAGCTACACAAAATTATCGGAGCACTAATTGAGTTGGTCAAAAAAGATGAAATTTGAACCGCTACAGTATTTGCTCTACCAAGATTCTTCGTATCATCTCCAATAGGTTCCCCGCCAGCGTAATCCTGTTCCGAATGCAGGTTTTTGTTGAGAATTACGGTGAGCTAATTTCTGTTTTACGGGCTGATTTTTGCAAATGCCTTAAGTCTCCGGCGCATTTCTTTATCGTGGGAGACCGATGGATGATATGGGTCTGCAAGTATCACTTCGTACCATAAGTAACGTCCATCTTTGTGAAGGTAATAGGAACCCAGACTCTCCATGTTTGGAAAGCTCTTAAGAACTCTTCGTTCAGCAACATGTTGCATACTTATTCCTTGTTTGATGTGCACAACACCGAGGTGTTTTGGTCTTCTGCCTGATACCGGTCTTCGTTTTCTCATGCCTCCCCTACCTACTCTTGCCCGCACCATAATGATACCTTGTTTTGCTTTGTAGCCCAATTTCCGTGCTCGATCTAGTCTACTCGGTCTTTCGATTCTATGTATAGAATGTTCTGTTCTCCAGCCAATTGCTTTCGACTTCAGTTCATCACTGTTAAGCTTCCACATCTTGTTCCATGTTGCAGCCATGTAACCACGCATAATATTCGTACATGATTTGATGACCCTTAATATCTTTATACTAAATAACAGGGCTATAAATCGACCTCATCAGTGCCGAATTTCTAGCCGTAAGATGTAGACTATCTATTTTGCTAAATTGGATCGCATACTTTGATAAGCAACATAAAAACTATACACCATAATTTACGACTAACTATTCAGCAAATCAGATTGGTTTTCGTACATGATCTGTATAACCTTTTCTGCAATGACTGTAGACGCCAATTCCTGTGACTCTTTAGTTTGCGAGGCAATATGAGGTGTACATATTATATTTGGCAGCTCAATTAGGAGTCGATTCGTTGGAGGTTCGATCTCAAAAACATCCAACGCCGCGCCTGCAATTCTATTATCTATCAGAGCATGGTATAAGGCATTTTCATCGATGACCTCACCACGCGAGGTGTTGATAACGTAGGCTGTCGGTTTCATCTTTGCAAAAAGTTCTGCATCTAACATGTGTCTCGTGTCAGAAGTCAATGGTACATGACATGAAATAAAATCAGCACTCTCTACCAATGTATTAAGATCGGTCTTAATCAAGCCTATTTCTTTGATAAAGTCTTGATTTATAGGATAAATGTCATATCCTAGGACGTTCATACGTAGCCCACGCGCAATACGTCCTACGTTCCGACCTATGTTTCCCACACCAATAAGCCCCAGATACTTTCCTCTTAATTCTGTACCGATTAATCCGTTCTTTATCCAATTTCCCTTCTTTAGTTCAGTGTCTGCTCGTGTAATGCTCCGAGCAAGAGCTATCATGTTGCCGATAGCGAGTTCGGCTACTGCATTAATAGCTGCCTCGGACGCGTTGATTACACGCAGTCCTTTTTCGTTGGCACTATTTACATCTATATTGTCGAGACCGACGCCTACACGTGCAATAATCTTTGCATTAATTGCTGCTTCTATGACTTCTCGGCTAATTTTTGTTCTACTCCTGACAACGATGACTTCGTAATCTTTGACCCTGGAAATCACTTCATTAGCTTCGATATGAGGACAATAGTCCACCGTCATTCCTGCTTTTTTTAAGATAAAAAGCCCAGATTGATCTGTAGGGTCACAAACCAGAACCCTGCCGGTAATATGCACATAGCTTGGAGATTCCCTGTACTTATATAATTATTACTTAGCTAGATACACAATGAATCCATGCAAAATTGTTATATTATCAAACAGTGATAATTCTGCTGTGAATACTTGAGCGAAATTCTTCAGCTAGACTGTGTCAAGAAGTATTTTCCCATCAGGAGAAGTATCAAAGAAATATTCCGTAAGAACAACCAGTCTTATGTGAGGGCGGTAGATGGTGTAAGTTTAACAATAGAGAACGGAAAAGCATTTGTCCTCGCTGGTGAGTCAGGATCTGGTAAGAGTACCTTAGCGAGGCTTATTCTACGTGCTATTGAGCCTGACAGCGGATCGATAATATTTGATGGAGATGACATTACAAAATATGAAGGCAAGAAATTGAAAAAGTTTCGTACTAATGTACAAATGATACATCAAGATCCTTATACTTCACTCGATCCTCGAATGAGAATATTGGATGTAGTCATGGAGCCTTTGAATATCCATAATAAGAGCAAGTCAAAAAAAGAGAGAATCGAGGACGTACTAAGATCCCTGGAAGATGTACGATTGGAACCTGCTGTAGACATAGCTGACAAATTTCCAAATATGCTTTCCGGAGGTCAACGTCAGAGAGTAGCTATAGCTAGATCGCTCGTTCTCAAACCAAAGTTAATTTTAGCCGATGAACCCGTATCAATGCTCGATGTCTCTGTAAGGGCCGAAATACTAGAGTTAATGAAAAATTTGAAAGAGATTCTTAGACTATCATTCTTATATATCACGCACGATCTTTCTACCGCCCGGTATATCGGTGATGAGATCGGGATTATGTATGCTGGGAAGATAGTTGAAACAGGACCAATAGAACAAGTTTTATCGAATCCTCTTCACCCATATACGCAGGCGTTGTTAGACGCAATTTCGGAACCTATAGCACAGAATTTGGATAAGGAAAAAATCATCCGCATTAAGCAGTCGGTAACACGAAAGAGACCTCATACAGGTTGTAGATTCATTCATAGATGTCTTTATTCCATGGATATCTGCAAAAGTGATCCCCTATTAGCCGGCGAGGAAGACAAACATTATGTATCATGTTTCATTTACCCTGTATAGTGTATCAATTAGACCATGCAGGTGATTGACGATCCTAGTGATACTTATGAGGCTTAATTAGAGAATTTGCGAGGTTTTTTTTCAGTTGATCGTTCAGCGGATTGAATTTTTCTGTTGTGTGACCGTTCAATGCCGTGGTTCCATAGATTCTAAGTGTCGGACGCGTTTTCAATGATTGTGTTTAACTAAAGCGAAAATAACACATTTCATGATTTTTCTTAGTTCGCACGGGTCTCAGATCTTATTTCTTCGAGAGGAAGTTGGCTGGGATGCTTGTACCTAATAACTTGAGATACTCCGTCCTGGGCATAGACACCATATATCATGCCTGCTTGAGCCACGGTAGCATCTTTCAAGGTAACCATAAGCATCTGATTATCTTTCGATCTTTCCAACAAGACCTTAGATAATCTTTCAGTATTTTGAGCATCAAGATGAGCATCAACCTCGTCCATTAAATAGAAGGGGGACGGTTTAAGTGACTGGAGTGCCAAAAGAAAAATTATAGCAGCCATAGTCTTCTCTCCCCCTGACAAAGCTGTGGACTCGCGTCCTGGTTTGCCGTGGAATTGAACTATTAACATTATGCCGCCTGAAAATTCCTCTTCCTTATTCTCTACCTCTAACCAAGCATTTCCACCTGTTACTTCGGAGAAAGTCTGTCTCAAGTTTTTATCAACCTTCTCAAACGCCTCAGTGAAAACATTTTTCTTTTCAGTAACGATCTCTTCGATAAAGAGCACAATCGAGTGACGTTCCGCTTCCAAAAGATTTCTTTTACTCGACATGCCTCTATATCCCTCAATTACTTCTACGTAAAGTTCATCGGCGAGTAAATTGATTCGAGTTTTTATAGTATCAAATTCGGCTGTTAGCTCCCCTATAATCGCATCAACGTCAAACGCATCTAGCAAATCTTCATAACCCAGCAACTTAAGAGTATTGATTAGAGAGGATTCCTCGGAATTAAGATCTGATATATCTTTAGCCACCAATGCAATATCTTTTTCAAGAGAACTATTTTCTTTGGAATGCTTTCTTTCGTTTTCTTTTAGCCCCTTTATTTTTTGCTCATAAACTTGTAATTTACCAACTGAAGTTCCGGCAGAATCTATTCCTTGCTGTTCTCGGTCTCTCTCTATCTGAAGCCTCGATTCGACCGAAGACAATTTAAGTTTTAATTCCTCTGCCTGGCCAATCCTTTCCTTCCTTTCAGCTTCTAGCTCACTAGTTTCCTCTTTTAGGGTTTTTAATCTTTCCAGTCCTATTCCAATCTCATTTTTTAGTACTTGTGAAGACGTAAGTATGTCTTGTAAGTCAAGATTGTCCGCATCTATAGAACCTAATATTTCAGCCCTTTTCGCGTTTTTTTGTGCTATTTGGCCTCTGATAGAAACATCTGCCACGCCTTCCATTCTTTGGTAAACACGCTCGATAGTAAGCCCGACCAATGACAAGCGTCTACGCAGTTCCCCCAACCCGAGTTCAAAGGATTTATATTGTGAGTGAACCGTGATATTTTCCAAAGTAAGTTGCTCATGGTTTTTTTCGTCTTCCTGAATGAGCTTCGCTAAATTAGAAAGCTGTGCTTCAGAATTAGCCATTTTTCTTTCCATTTGAAGTTTTTCAGATTCTGAACGATCTATTTTTAATACAATTTGCTTGAGGTCATTTTCCTTCTCCTCAATTAATATGCTCAATTTAGTTAGTAAATTTCTTAGTATGTCAATAGACTTATTGAGAAGAATAGCATGGGTAAGATCAGAAATCGTAGAACCAAAATCCGCCGACATCGATCCTCCTGAAGGCTCGAAAAGCTCTCCGCTGACGGAGACCGCTCTGTACCCCTCTCTAGCTAGAAGGTACGCAGCAGTCGGAGTCTTTACAAGAGCGGTATTACCAAAAAGGAAATCTGGCAGTTCTTTGTGGTCAGAATTTACAAAGTCAGCAAGGCTACCAATGATATTAGGATCACCATCAAGGATATATGACCTTTTAACATTGCGCACAATTTCCAACGGAATGACCTTAAGGCGTGGCAATTTGTTTTTTTTAGCATATTCAGCAATCGAGATCATCGATTTTACAGTGTCGACGACAAATGCTTTCATCCATTCTGAACCCGCCGCAAGAACAGACCTCTCGTAATTTTTGTTCCATGATATTAAATTGTGAACCAGCCCCTCGATTCCAAACATATTCGACATCTTCATCAATTCCGCTATCGCAATATCTTCAGTCATGGCATTTTTGGCAGTAGTAGCCTTTACTTCGTATTTTATAGTAAAAGTGTCTGCGGTCGATAAAAGGTTCGTCGATGTCTTGAGATTGCTTTGTAAAGTGGCTTTCATTTTTTTTAAGTTATCAACGAGGCTGATTGTAGAATCTACTTTAACTTTCTCCGAGTCTAGCTTAGTGCAAAGATCGTCATAGAGTTGCTTGTGTTTCTCAATATTCATTTTCAACTCTAGCTTTTCTAAATCTATGTTGTTCGCTCTGTCAGTTACAATTGTCATTTTTTCTTCCAACCTAGCGATTGAAACTTCTAGATAGTTCTTAACCTCATGTAGCCGTTTGTACCGCCCTTCTAGCTTAGTTCTGATATCAGCGTACTTATTAGCACCCGTTGACAGTTCGTCTATCTGTGAACTCATCGCAGTTAAATCAGATTTTAGAATCGATAACCTTCCATACCTCTCATCCACATATCTTTTCTTTTCGTCTATCTGTAGACGTAGACTCTCTATTTTCTGGTTAATTTTTTGCTCTTCTATTTCGATTGATGTAATGCGCCTTTCAATCTGAATCAATCGCTGTTCTGTCTCCTTAACCGATGCTCTATTCCTTTCCGAATCGTAAACTAGACGTGACACTGCCGTTGCTATTTCCGTTTTGGTCCTAGTTGCAATATTGGCTTCTTGGATAAGTTTTAGCTTTTCTGATTCCAGCTTCTCTAGCTCTGAATTAATTTTTTCAATTTGCATGATTAGCTCTTTTGAGCGTAGGATGTTTAAGTTGAGAAGCTCCTCTTTAGATTTTAAATTACTTCGTACGCTCCTGACGGAGTTGGAAACCTGTACCGCTTTGAACTTTTCAAGGTCAGACTCCAGATGTTTATATCTCAATTGGTCATTCCTTTCCTCTTCCAAGCCATCAATTCGCTTTCTTATTTCGTCGATGCGAGCCATGGCAACGTCTAGGCGACGGTCTGATTCCTCCAGCTGCTTCATGGCTTCATTTTTTTTCTCATCAAAGTATGATAGTCCGATGATATCCTCGATAATTTTTCTACGGTCTTCAGAATTTAATTCGGAAATGCGAGTTATCATACCCTGCTGAATGATATTAAGCCTGTGTGAAGTAGCAAGCACAATTTCCAATAATTCTACCAAAGTGCTCTTCGTTACTCTCTTTTTATTGAGGTAGTACTGGCTCTCGCCTGTTTGTCCTTCCATCTCTCTTGTTACGGTAACTGAATCAGAATCAACTGGTATTCCCCTATCGAAGTTATCAAAATTTAAACTAGCTCGAATTAGCCTATTAGAACTGTTCTGACTATCATGAAATAACGATTGGAACTTATCGACACGCAAGACCTTTGTGCTGTTTTCGCCTATAGCGAACATTATTGCATCCAAAATGTTACTTTTTCCGGACCCATTGGGACCAGTGATCGCCACAAGCCCTTTCTCAAAGTTTAGTACAGTATTTCTGAAACCAAATGACTTAAACCCGTAAACTTCAAGTTTCTTAATGTGAACCAAAGCGTGTTAAGTATTGAGATTATAGGATCTAATTATATGTTGTAGAATACAACCCATCTCCTTTTTGTAAAATATTTTATATCGCCTCCTTTATTTCCTATAATTGCAAGCTGCATTGAGGATATTTTTGTTCCCCGATTTTAGCGTTATTTTTCTACCTCAGGTTTCTGCTTTGGCCTGAAGACGAGGACTTGGGGTATTTTTCCTTGTGTGAATTCAGGATATTTGCGGTCTATTTTGAAATATACTCTCGTCGGTTTAACCAGATCTCTCTCAAAGCCAGTCTCAAATACCATATTTATTAGTTCTTTATACTCCACAGTATCCTCTTCCAAGTCTGTAAGGATCTGCAATGTACCGGATTTAACTAATTTTAATGCGAGTAGCGAAAATACGGATCTGGCGGATAATTTTTCTTCGATGGTGTTAAGGGGATCAAAATTTTGAGATAAAATTAACAAGAAATTATCGACTGACCTGTCGGCGATATTTGGCAGAAGTTTTTGAGAGTCTCCCCAGTATGAAGCTGCATTTTGGGGATCTAAGGCGGCAAACTTTGATTTTGCTTTTAGTACCTCCTTCTGATCCTTACCAATAGCAATAAAATATTCCGCCCAATTATTCTCAGCGATTTCCTCTAAGACCTCCCAATGCTTCATTCGTATTTCGATGTTAACTTTTATGTACAATTTTCTTGCCGTGCCCACTGTCCTACTAAGTTGCGTCGAAGGATTGCCCTCGTGGAAAAAATTGTATATCATAGTCCATCTTTGCCTGAAAATATCTGGAAAGTGACGATCGCGGATTAATTCTTTGAAGGCTTCGTTTTCGGCAAATTCCGAAAAGAATGCATCAGTTCTAGAAACGGCCTCGACTCTTGGAAGATACAGCTCATCGTAGAGATTACTAACTCTATCCCAAGCCCTGATCGGATCTGAACTCATATAGGTAACAGACAGATCCGAGAGCCATAGAATTTCACCAATTAATTGGATCTTATCTAAATCCTGTCCTTGATTCTCGAGCTCGGCTAAGAGCCGCATGAACCTTTCTTGAGAATGTTTTTGTTTAAGATATGGAAAATCAGTGCGCCAGATCAAGGCTTCTACAATAATACTTTCAATGGGTCTTTTTTGGTCTGGCTTAAGATATTCAGGGTGTGTGGTTGAGAATTCTATCGCAGGCGACAATGCGGATTTATATTCTTTAAAATAATCCTCAAAGTCAATTCTATTCATAGAAAAATAGGCATCATGAATTCTTGTTTTGCATATCTCATATATTGTCCTCTTAACCTTAGGACCTTTTGGATCAGTCGTATCCCGCTGTTCTGTTGAAGAATAAGCCTGGGCAGGATCATAATCATGCAAGAGTGCAGCTACAAGAATTAATTCATAATCCCTTGAGCTGAAATTGTGCTTACGAAATTGCTTAGGCATCATCTGCAAACTCATATAACTTACCTCAAGACTATGATGGAAATTGTGATACTCGCTCGATCCTTCCCCAATACCCTGTTTGGAATATGCATTTTTAAGGAATTCTATAAGTATGTGCAAATTGTTAATTCGATCATTCGGTATTCCTTTCTGTTTCGCTAATTCCATCACGGCGGCAGTCAATTCCTCGTCTTGTAGATTGGCAAGGTTCTCATTTGCATCATTGATAACACGTTTTTTAAGTCCCGGAAAATGTCTGACAGCACGTCTGTAAATAACTTGAATAGGCAAACTCTTGTTAAGGTAAACTCCAATTGCCGTCGTCGCCCACGGATACTGTATCCTAGGTCTCTCACGCTCGATAATTTCATCTGCAGTACGTACCAGATTTTTGTTGAGCTCCTCAATAAAATAATTCAATTGCGGGCCTTCAAGATTCAATCGTTCCTTCTGTTCTACAAATCTCGCACGTTCGGTGTTCATTACGGACCATTGGGGTATCCTAACCCTGTAACGAGACTTTCTTCGCGATCTCCAAGGGAGAAAGGAAGCACTACCCGGATCCCTATTTTTGTGCGTAACCGCTACATTTCTTACTCCTGATGTAAACGGCAAGTCCTGGTCCTTTACGACTTGTAATATTACTTCTCTATTGGATGCTTGGAGTCCAAGTAAAATGTGCCAGTACTTCCCTTTGTCAAGCCAGCTTGGGGCCAGAGTTTCTTTGTCCCAAAAGTCTATTGGACCGAGAGGGACGTAACCTTTTTCATATTCTTTTGTCTCAGGATTAAAAGAATGATATTCGTAATCACCTATCATAGGATCAAGCTTTCTGGCGAGATCTCTAGCTGCTTTAACTAGATTGCCAGTCCTAGTGAACTCCTGGTATGCCATTATCCCCCAGACACTACTAATAGCACTGATTAATGTCAGTAAACCGGCTACAAGGTCAATTTGGTTTGCTGCAAGATATCGCGGCACAAGAGGAATCCCGAACCAGCCAGTAGACAACATGCCCACAAAGACAAGAGTGATGGATAGCCATCGTGCAAGGTCATTATAAAGTAGGCTAAATGACTTCGCGGAAATGTATGAGTCACGATGATCATTCATACAGACATTTCACCCCCCCATATCTGCTCAGAATTCAACACTTATACCTTGCCAGTAACAAATTACCCTTCATAGTATCTTAACCAAGCTTATTTCAGAAATTGGTTATTAAAAAAGAATCTTGCTTTTAGTCAGTAAATATTAAGATCCTTATTCCACACGACATGAACATATAACCAAAATAACATACAAAAATAAATAAAATATTAGCCCCAGAAAATCATAGATGCAGGGTTATTGTAACAACTAAGGATATTTATTAGTTGATTTTGCTGATAGTTTCATGAAATTGTTCCCACGATTGAGTCTTGTTTCTACCCCATCGTTCGAAGCAGATTACTTCTTCCAATCCCATCCTGGTTAGCCAGCCGGTTTTTTCTAGATCCGGTTTATCTGAAAATTCACTTACATATCCTAAACACAAGTACGCCACAGGTTTAACAAAATCGGGAATTGATAGGATTCTTTGAAGATCTTCGTTTGATAGAATACTCACCCAACCGATTCCAATTCCTTCAGCTCTTGCAGCAAGCCAAAGATTTTGAATTGCGCAACACACACTATATACGCCTGTTTCTGCAATTGAAGTTCTACCGAGTACAAATGGTCCAAACCTTGTAGGGTCGTATGTAACGCAAATATTGATAGCAGAGTCCAGTATTCCTTCGAGCTTAAGTGAAATATACCTCTTCTGCTTCGCTTTATCACTTTCAAGCATAAAGATGGATTTCTCTCTCTCTCGAACAAAGGAATCTTTGACCTGCTGCCTAATTTCGTTAGCCTTTATCAAAATGAAATTCCAAGGTTGGGAAAACCCAACCGATGGTGCATGATGCGCAGCATTAAGAATCCTAGCCAATATATCATTCGGAATTTCTTTATTTATGAAATGTGAACGAACATCGCGTCGCGAAAATATCGCCTTATAAAGGCCATCTTTTTCGCATGCTGAAAACGAATCAATGGCACGCATTCTCTAGATCGTAGAATGCTCCCCGTATTAGATTTATGGATCCAACGTATTCATTTTTCATTTAATTTAGAGATCTCCTCCATTGTGTTCGCAATATTTTGTTGTGCTTTGACGACATTCTCTTCATACAAGTCTATTCCTGTAAAATTTCTCTCAAGTGAAGTACATGCTATACCGGTTGTTCCTCGTCCAACAAATGGATCTAGAACCCAATCACCCTTCTCTGTGGCAAATTTCAGAATTCGAGAAACCAATGCTTCAGGAAATATTGCGAAATGTTCATTTCCATAATGCGCCCTATTAGCAATTTCCCATACATTACCAGGATTCTTTCCACTGGAATTACAGACTGCGAAAATAGGGTAGTGCTTATGACCTCCAATTCTTTTACGTGTCGCATGACGCTTAAATTTCCGGTAACATGTAGGGCAGTATTTTTCTGGATCATATCCATAAGCAAGAGAGATCTCGCTTGTAGTGGGCAATTCTTCAATTGGTGTCTTAGATTTTGCGTTGTGTATAATCTCCAGAATTCTAACAATTTTTTCCTTGTCTCTTTTCTCAGGCTCATATTGCACCAAATGTGAGGGCGGTGTTTTGTTCCTCCCTCCGATTGCTTCGTTACCCTTTGTTCTTATTTTATTCATCGCGGTGAAACATTTTTCGTTCTTAGACAAAAATAGAATTACTTCATATGCTTGAGTTAAATTTTCTTTGGAGCTACTAGAAACATTGTTTTTCTTGTACCAAATGATATCATCTCTGAATTTATAGCCTGTTTCAACCAGTTTAAGCGCTAATCTATGTGGTATCATAAGTTTTCCATATTTCCTACGCGTATCACCGCAAACAAGCCAGAGACTGCCGTCATCACTAAGTAGATCTCTGCATATCGAAAAAATTTTCACCAATTCTTTAATATATTTCTCGGCGTCTTTTTCGTGACCGATCTCGTCTAAAGCTTTACCATAGCATCTTTGGCCATAATAGGGTGGAGAAGTGATAATGACTCTATATTTGCCTATTGAATGCGGTAAAAGGTTACGCACAACATCATAAGAATTACCTTGGAGAATCTGATAAGTAATCAATGGTAAAAAGGATCCTGAGTCACATCGATAAAAACGCATCCTTATTAGCTGCATGACCAATAATTGAATATCTGTAATGTAGGATGAATGATAATCATAAATCTTATAGGCGGATATATATTTAGGCTATCCAAAGAAAACTGGAGCGAGTCGTGGGCCGGTGGTCTAGCCTGGTTAAGATACCGCCTTGACATGGCGGGGGTCGTTGGTTCGAATCCGACCCGGCCCACTACAATCTTGACGCTTTATTTAGGCCCACTTCAATTACTAACATGTAAGACAGATGCTCCTACAGGAAGAAAAAGATCCGATGTCGAGGTTCACTTATGCCCTAAAAGCGCCTGAAACTAGAAGACAGTATCCTAACAGATTGAAGGTATTTTTCGATTATTTGGGGATAAAAGGCCCTATAGGTGAGCAAGCCAAGGAGTTTCTCATAAGAGCAAAAAATGATTCTCAGTGGGCTGAAGATAATCTTATGGCATTCATCTAGAGCTGAGCAAATAATGAAGCCGATAAATGTGGAATTTACAGGGTGTTTCTAAATCCTATTACAAACCCACAGAAAAAGTAGTTTTGGAGGATTACTTGAAAGCTGCTCCATCGCTATCCATTAGCCAGGATCACCTAGCTCTCCAACGACAGATGCAGGATTTAGAAGAAAAGAGTAAAGATACTGATTCCGTCGTTAAGGCTAAAGATGAGGACATAAAATCCATGAAAGAAAAATACGATAACGACATTGCTTTATTGAAAGAGTCAATATCTGAAATGAAACATCTATTAAAGAATCCGGAAAAATTGGCGCAAATTGCTAAGGCTTGAGATTTTTTAAGTAAAAATTGTGAGTCAGCGATGTCAAGGTATGAAAACAAACTAGCTGCCGCTTACACTTTGGACTATCGCGTCACATTTTCGACATAAATAACGGTGACCTATTTTATGTACAAATATTTCCTCCCAATCATGAGAGCAATTGTCAGCAGGTTGCTTGTTGATAGAGAACATCATATTACAAAGTTCCACGTATCTCTCATCAATTAATTTAGACATAGTTGGAAACACCGTCTTGTATGCTCCGGTTAATCTTTCCAACGCATTATCATTTAGTTCCAGGTAACTTTTTTCATTCATATCTAATCGAAGCTCCTGCAAGAATTCTTTCAAGAGATCCACAGATGGGATTGCTTCATGCAAAAATTGCTCTGTTAGAATATACCTTAGTTCCCGTGAGTTTTCATTTCTACGCTTGCGCAGGGACTCAATCAGCACATTTAATAAATATGCACCAAGTCTGATACCATATTCGAAAACAAATTTTTCCAGTGATTTGTCTAGATTGTTGGGGCCTCGGTCAAGTCCTAAAACCAAAAGATGTGTTTACTGCATTACAGTTATTAGGTTATTGTCTTTATAGAACTTCAAAGTACCAGAAGGCGTTACTCTGTGTTGGGAAATTGGCCAACGGCAAAAGTACTTTCTTATCCTTATTCGAACACTTTCTGGGAAAGAAGAACACAAGCCACGTAAGCCTTCAAGACGTGATGAATAACCGGTTTGCATCTGCTGGTCTATATGGAAAGCTGGCCAATATTTCTGCAGACCTGAAAAATGATAAGCTAACCAACTCAGGGCCATTCAAGATGTTGGTGTCGGGGGATCCTATGAAGGCAGAGAAAAAACATTGTCAGCCATTTGATTTTGAAAATTATGCCAAATTAATCTTTTAATGCTAACGAAATTCCTCAGTCAGAAGATAAGACACATGCTTATTTTAGACGCTGGATAATCTTCTTCTTCGAGAGTGTATTTGAGGGCGATAGTGATGATCCAGATCTTATCGGTAAGCTTACAACCAAGCAAGAATTGTCAGGTCTATTAAACTTAGCATTAGTGGCGTTGAACCAGTTGATAAAAGATAACGGATTTGTCCATATCGACGACTTCTCAGTCATCGAAAGGGATTACATTCTGAATTCTAACAATGTCGAGAGGTATATCAGAGAAAAATACGATATTACGGGTAATGATGAAGATAATATTATTTGCAGGGATTTATGGGCTGACTACTTTAGATTTTGTAAAAAGAATAAGCTTCATTCTAAGGATGATAATGTATTT
>JBPYDU010000040.1:0-7673 GCA_051985995.1 Candidatus Nitrosopolaris sp. | reverse complement strand
AGTTTAATAAAAAAGCAGCCGCCCTTACTAGGGAAGTTTGCGAAGAACATGAATTTAGAGACAAACAAAGATTCGTAATTGGTTCTATGGGTCCCACAGGCTATTTACCCAGTTCCGATGACCATGACCTGGGCCAAAAAACAACTGACGAGATAAAGGAAGCATTCCGACCGCAGGCCGAAGGTTTGATTTTAGGGGGAGTAGACGCTCTATTGATAGAGACGAGTCAAGACATACTGGAGGTCAAACTCGCCATAGAAGCGGCTCATGATGCATTCAAAAAGATAGGCAAGGAAGTCCCGATTATTGCTAACGTTACACTAGATCAATATGGCAAGATGCTTCTTGGCACAAATGTTCAGTCGGCATATACAACGATAAGCGATATGGACATTGACGTTTTCGGATTGAACTGCTCAACAGGCCCTGTGGAAATGACTGCAAGCGTCAGATGGTTGGATGAACAAGACGAGTTGCCAATACTAGTGGTGCCGAATGCCGGCATGCCTCAGAATGAAGGTGGTAAGGCTGTGTACAATATGAGCCCAACCCTAATGAGTGAAAAACTAAAAGAATTCATCGAAAATTACAAACGTGTTCGTATAATAGGAGGATGCTGCGGAACTAATCCATCCCATATTAGCGAGATGCGCAAAATGTTAGATATCTACCAGGGCGATCGTTAAAAAGACACGAGGAAAGCCAGAGGCAGAGACATACAGGATACAAGAATCGGTATACTGAAATGTCCCGTGCCAGGAGGTAATTCCAATACTAAACGTAAGGTTTTAGAAAGGATTTAGAGCAAAAGATTTTGTCGTATCCTAAAGATGAAGCACACACCCAGGATTAGTTCTGCACTAAAGGCAGTCGATCTGAGGCAAGAGCCTCCACCTCTGATAATTGGTGAACGTCTGAACACTCAAGGGTCAAGAAGAGCAAAAGAATTAGTACTTAACAATGATCATGATGGCCTGGTTAAGTTAGCTAGGACACAAATCGAAGACGGTGCGCATTGCCTCGATGTGTGTGTTGCAACTACCGAAAGGGCTGATGAACTTGAATTCATGACAGCTCTTGTTAAAAGATTAAGCTTGGAAATTGAGGCACCACTCGTAATAGATTCAACAGATCCTAGAGTTGTGGAAGCTGCACTAGAACAGATCCCAGGTAGGCCTGTGATCAACTCAATTAATCTTGAGGGTGATGGTAATCGGTTTCAAGCATTAGCGCCATTGATGGCAAAATATGGTGTCCCTGCCATAGCAATGTGTATTGGACCTAAAGGAATGGCCAAAACTCCCCACGAAAAGTTAGAAACTGCAATGCTTATCTATGAAACAGGTAAAAAATACAGCCTCAAACCTTGGCAGTTTATTTTTGATGTTCTGACTTTCACTTTGGCGACAGGGGAGCAGGAATTCTTGGAATCAGCAAAAGCCACACTTGAAGGGATACAATTGGTGAAGCAAAAAATTCCAGGTTGCTTCACAGTATTAGGATTAAGCAACGTGAGCTTTGGCCTATCTCCAAATGCCAGAAAAATAGTAAATTCAATATTTCTGCATCACGCGATAAAAGCTGGTCTTGACGCTGTAATTATCAACGCCAAAGATATCGTCCCTTACTTGGAGATTGGTCATGAACAGCGAAAACTTGCGGAAGATCTTATTTTCAACAATCATCCTAACGCACTGGCTGAGCTGATCACATATTTCGAAGGGGTAAAATCGAAATCCGATACTTCTAGTAAGAGGATAGAGGTAGATCCAAGTTGGGAAGCAAGTAAGAGGTGTTATTTTAGAATTGTTCATAGACTAAAAGATGGAATAGAATCTGATGTTGTCGATTCGATAGAAGATAGAATTCGTACAAACCTTGTAGCATCTAAAAACAACGAAGTCGGCAGTGATATGAAAAAAAAGATGATCCTCGAAGCTCCGAAACAAATGGTTCACGAAGCAGCTGTCCAGACCTTAAACGAAGTTTTGTTACCAGCAATGAAGGAGGTGGGAGACAAATTCGGAGCAGGCGAGCTGATTCTTCCTTTTGTGTTGAAATCTGCCGAATGTATGAAAGCGGCGGTAGGGGAACTCGAAAAATATTTAATCAGACGGGAAGGTGTAAGCAAGGGCTCGTTAGTGCTATGTACTGTATACGGAGATGTGCATGATATAGGCAAAAATCTTGTCAAGACAATATTCACGAATAACGGCTACTCAGTTTATGACTTGGGAAAGCAAGTTCCTATGCAATCTATTGTCGAAAAAATTAAGGAAGTTAATGCTGATGCTGTTGGCCTTTCTGCGCTTCTCGTTTCAACCTCCAAGCAGATGCAATACTTTGTGGAACATTCAAGACAAAATAAAATGACAATCCCGGTGCTATGTGGTGGCGCAGCGATTAACAGTAGTTACATTAATAGAATAGCAAAAGAGGGAGGCATTTACGCTTCAGGCGTTTTTTACTGTAAAACAGCATTTGAGGGTTTGAATGTCATGAACAAGTTGATGTCAGATGAAAGGACGTCTTACGTCTCGGCATGGCAACAGAAATTGGAAAGATGGGAAGAAAAACAAATGCCTGCAACACAGCCTATAGAGCTGCAACATAGCCGCATAAAACCAGTTCCAGCACCCCTCACGCCGCATCTTGCACGAAGAGTAAGACTGGAGCCTGAGCAGATAGATCTAAATGACGTATGGAAATTTATTAACAAAAAGTCCCTTTTTGTGCTTTCTTGGGGATTTCGCGGAAGAGGCGCCAAATACATGGGTGAAGAGGCAGAGAAACTATTCGAGGTATGGAAAAGGCGTGTTATAGAAGAAAAACTCTTTGAGCCTAAAGTTGTCTACGGCTACTTCAAATGTCACAATCGAGACAACACTCTGGTTGTGGAATTGGCTGATGGCAGAGGAGATGTATCTTTTGATTTTCCAAGGTCCTCAAGAGGAAAAAACTTGTGCCTGACTGATTACTTTGGTGAAAATGATGTCGCCATATTTCAAGCAGTCACTGTTGGCGAGAAGGTAACAAAGATAATCGATGAATGGAACGAGGAGAACAAATATACGGATGCATATTATTTGCACGGATTGGCAGTAGAATCAGCTGAGGCTCTTGCTGAGTGGATCAACTCACGCATAAAGAGCGAGCTTAAGATTGGCAACAAAGGTGGACTTAGGTATAGCTGGGGTTATCCTAGTTGTCCTGACTTGTCACAACATCATCTGGTCTGGAGAATATTAGATCCTACAAAATCTGGGATGAGCTTAACCGAAGCAGGTCAAATAATACCAGATCAATCTACCGCCGCCATCGTAGTACATCATCCCGAAGCTGAATATTTTGTATTGTAAAGATCTACTAAGATTTGATCCATCATAGAACAAGAATCTGATTAAACCTATTAGGTGAATGACACTAGGGAGACCGCAGTGATATCGCTTTGATATTGTCTATCGTATCTGTTATATTGAGCTTTATGATTCTTTTTGTCAAATCGTTTGTGACATGACTATCAATGACTTTGCATTAGCTTGTGCTGTTGACGAGTCGACTGCGTACTTCACTTATGAAGGCGAGACAATGTTGATAATCCAATCAAAGGATAATGCCAAGTCAGAGCGAAATGATTTTGAAGTTATCGAGCCATTCGTAGAGGCACTGATATCACATGAGAGCGTTCACGTGGTAATAAAAAAATTAGAGGGGGGAGACATATCTGATTCCCTCGACGACATAGAAATAATCGTAGAACGCGACGGCGTAAAGTTTCAGGTTACATTAAACAACATATTATTTGCACACGACATGTCAGGAATAGTTACGCCCTAAGTCTTTTTTGTTTGGAATGACATACTAGTACTACTTTAGATAGTTAGTTATCTTAAAATTCGATGTCTGCTTTATCAGCTCTCTTACATGTTTTTTTTCCGGTAGTCGTTTTATATCTCCCAGTTTTTGGATAAATTCAAGCTCATCCTTTGCAAAACCGGGATCTTGATCATACAGCTGATTAAAGATAAGCTTTTGGTATATCCTTTGGATATTTTCGAAGCAATTGTATGCACCGTTGTTACAATCAATCCTGTTCTCACTTAGAAGCTTGACAAGCCTTGTCTTGTTGAGGCCCAGCATGCCTCTGGTTATGAATCGTCGAAATACTGAAAGTACTTCGAAATAATCCTCTCTACCTGTATAACCTATGATAGTAGCAGGAATCAAGTTTAATATGCCTTTTAGCTTTGCTCTTTCGGAATGTTTTTTGTCTAGCACAAGAATTGCCCTTCCGAATGTCAAAATCGCATTTAGAATTTGGTTAGGCAAACGGTCGTCCAGGACGTCGAAATCAGATTTTAGTTCTACAGGGAAGAAACTAATCCAATCTATTCTGCATCTTTCTTTATGTGCGAATTGAGTTAGTTGGCCAGTCCTCATTATCATATTTACATAGTTATCGTAAGAATCCGTAGAATCAATTTGAATATTTGAATCGTTTCTTCTTTTAATTATTGCAACGACTAGATCAAAATTTCGGAAGTAGCCTTCATCCTTTATTTTTATTTCAATATCAGAACGATCTGTCGGAAAAAAATCGTTACCATCTATATGACCGGCCTGAAGTGATTTAATAAAGAGAGATTTTAAACGCTTCTCTTTCATGTTGGTGATCCCTGTAGAGTATTTTATTCTCATGAAGAAGTATTTATTTAATTCCCAACTTCAGGATTGTAATTCTCTGTCACCAGGACATTAAACATGTTCCTTCGTTCAGGAGATTAGACTATTAGAAGGGCAGAAGGGTGGGGAAATGTAGATAAAATTAACGAAGCAAATATTTCTGTCTACAGGCTTTTTTCATACTTCGAACGAATAATTCTATTTGTTGGAGCATTTTTCTCTTATTTGCAGAGAGGTTTTTTATGATGCCGACGATCGCGCTCCCAACTATAATGGCATCAGCTCCTGCCCTTATCATCGGTTTTATGTGGGAGGGGCTGCTAATCCCGAAACCAACTGCTAGAGGTAGCTGAAATCCTACAGTACGCTTGACATTACGAATAGCATTCAAACTGTACTCTTCAAAAGAGCTACGCTGCCCTGTTACTCCATACACAGAAACTACATATATGAAACCTGAGGCTCTTGATAAAATGGCCTCAAGTCTACTTCGGGTAGTATTGGGAGATGCGAGAAATATTGTTGCCAGGTTTAGTCGGGACGCATCAGTAACATACTTGTCTGATTCTTCAATTGTCATGTCTGGGAGTATAAAGCCGTCAACCCCACATTCTTTGGATTTCTTCATAAAATTTTCAAAGCCAGCTCTTTGTAAGATATTCGAATAAGTCAGTATTACAACGGGTATAGAAGGATATTTATTTCTAATATTTTTTGAAATCTTCAATGATTTTTCTGGTGTGACTCCTGCCAAGAGAGCGTGATATGATGCTTCCTGAATAGTGGGACCATCGGCAATGGGATCTGAAAAAGGTATTCCAATTTCGATGATATCCGCCCCGCCCCTGACAATTGAGGATAGAATTTTATCTGTTGTAGGAATGTCAGGATATCCTGCAACCACATAACAGATAAGAGCAGCCTCGTTCTTTTGGGACACCTCTTGAAATTTCCGAATCAGTCTATTATTTCCTATACTTGTTCTGTTCATCATTTCGTGTTGTTTCATTCCTCTTGTTCTTTTTGCTGATCTCTGCCTTCTTTCTCTCTTTCATCTTTAAATGGCGCTGAACAACATCTACGTCCTTATCGCCGCGGCCAGATAGGGTCACAACAATGATTTCATTTTTGGTCATGCGTTTTGCAAGTTCCATAGCATAAGATAAGGCATGTGAGGGTTCAAGAGCCGGCATTATTCCTTCAAGTTTAGATACAAGCAGAAATGCTTCTACCGCATCGTCATCGATGCAATTTACGTACTTTACCCTTTTAATATCCTTCAAAAGTGCATGTTCGGGTCCGACGGCAGGGTAGTCCAATCCTGCAGAAATACTATGTGTATCCGATACTTGTCCAAACTGGTCTTGCAAAAGATATGTAAACATCCCATGTATAATTCCATGGGAACCCCTTGCCAATGTTGCAGAATGTTTGCCAGAATTGATTCCGTTACCCGCTGCTTCTACACCATATAGTGAAACATCAGAATCATCTACGAAGGGGTAAAACGTTCCAATTGCATTGCTACCTCCTCCTACACACGCGACGATTGCATCCGGCTGATCACCCCGATTAGTTATTTGTTTCATCTGCATCCTGATTTCTTGCCCTATGACACTTTGGAAGTCCCTAACCATAACAGGATAAGGATGAGGTCCAACTGCAGAACCAATTAGGTAATAAGTAGTTTGGACATTGGTAATCCAGTCCCTCACGGCCTCGTTAATTGCATCTTTTAGGGTACGACTTCCTGAAAGAACGGGATGAACACCGGCGCCTAATAATTGCATCCGAATTAAATTGGGCTTTTGTCTTTTCATGTCCTTGGAGCCCATATAGACCTCTGCATTCAGCCCCAATACCGCTGCAGCAATCGCAGTTCCTACTCCGTGTTGGCCAGCACCTGTTTCTGCAATAACTCTCTTTTTGCCTATTCGTCTTGCCAAAAGGCCTTGACCGAGTGTATTATTGATTTTATGAGCACCGCCGTGAAGAAGGTCCTCTCTCTTAAGATATATCCTCGCTCCTCCCACATATTCGGTTAGATTTTTAGCGAAATAAAGTGGAGTTGGTCGACCAGCATATTGTTCTAAATAATATCGGAGTTCTTTTCGGAACTGAGAATCATTTTTATACCGATTGTAGGCTCTTTCAAGTTCCTCTATCGCTGGAACCAGCGTCTCCGGAACATACTTTCCCCCGTATTCGCCAAATCTAGTATTAATGGGGTAGTTACTTAGCATGTTCAGCAGAAAGCTATGTTCTTGATGTATTAAGATGTTCGGGATTTAATGACAAATATACAAAGGTGAATTCAAGCATAAGTCATACAAACACTAAAACCACGCACAGTACGAGGCGACAAACGCACACTAATTTCAAATAGAAAGATATAGTTCGGAGATTTTGGATGCCATGTCACTTGATTCCATTATACTTGTGCCGATCAAAAACGCGTCAGCTCCGGCTTCTTTCAATTGTTGGATTTCCTTCGCACTGCTTATACCGCTTTCGCTTATAATAATATGCTTTTGCTTATCAAATTTCTTGAGCAAATTCATGGTGGTGGCAATATCCACGTTTAGGTCATTCAGATTTCTATTATTGATACCGATCAGATTGTGTCTCGTATTTTTTAACGATTTCAATACTTCTTTAAATTCTTCTTCTTCATGCACCTCGATAATAACCTGTACCCCCTTTGAATTTGCATAACCAGCAAATTTCTCTATACTTCCTTCCGCTAGGTTGCTGTCAAATATTGATTTAATCAGCAATAAGCAATCCGCTCCCATTTTTTTAGCTGAATCGATTTGAATCTCGCTAACAACTATGTCTTTCATGAGGAGTGGAACGCCAACATTCTTGCGAATCCTGCCTAGGTATTCTGGGGAACCATTAAACAAATAAGGTTGGGTTACTATGGATAATCCAACCGCACCTGACCCTACCATATTGCTTGCGATGTCATTCAGACTGGGGGTTGCTAG
>JBPYDU010000039.1:0-5789 GCA_051985995.1 Candidatus Nitrosopolaris sp. | reverse complement strand
ATTGTCCTACTCGGATTTCAAAAAAGAATAGGTAGAGGTGAGCTGTACTGTTATCCTCAGTAACTCACGTTAAGGTCATCGAAGTAAACATTTGAATCGCCACTTGTCCACATGCCTATTTGGCCTCCGCTCGCGTAGTTCTGTTCATTCGTCCTTAGTAGTTTCACACCGTCCAGATAACCTGCAATACCCAGCGAGGCTACTTGCGTCCTTATGGTATGCCATTGACCAGTCGTTATAGTAACGTTCTTATCTTGGACACAAACCAAACCCTCGAAGCCAGTTTGAGCTCGACACAATGAAAAGCTATGATTCATTGCATCTGCCATTAACACAAAATAATGATCCGCGTCCTGGAACCGAACGATCAAACCTGCTGCTTGCTTGTGTCCTCCTGAGATTATCTTGAAATTAACGCCTGCTTCAAAATAGCTATAAGCACCACTTGTTTCTACCGCTATGTGATATCCAGATCCAGATCCAGATTGATTTCCTGATATTCGAGCAAGCACATTTGGTGCGGAAGAAGCATTTTCGAACGGCTTTACAAACCAGATTCCTTTTGCTTGAGCACCAGGTGTGTCAGTGAACGCAATGCCTTGGAGAGAATCGAAATTCCATACTTTGTAATAGCGATATGGATTGCTATATGCAGTGACGACGAGCATAACTATTATGATCGGTACGGCGAAACTTGCAGCAATGATGTATCTTCTCTTTTTACCTAGATGCATAGCTCCTCTTGAACGCATCTGTTTACCCCTACTTGTTAGCATTCTGCGATCCAGACAAACATAATAACTTTATGTTGAATACCTTGCGACGTGTTAGATTCTACTACTCTCAAGATAATCCTAATCGCGAGTTGCGAGCCAAGCCCAAAACATTCTCGTAGTACTCTGTACGCTTCTCTATGTAATTTGTATTTCTTTCTTAATTTTAATATAAGTGCTGTTGAAGCTACAAAATTACATGCTTCATTGTATCTCTTCGTAGTCTCTAGTAACCGCATTATCTTCCTCTGTTCCAAGTCTGATGCTTAGAGACCGTGCGCGGTAGCTGTTTCATATCTTTGTTATTTAGTTTTTTCCAATTCCTCCCCCTGGACTTCTCTTTGCCAAACAGTCACACCAATCGATTAATTCCGTTTCACATTACCTCATATCAAGTATCGAGGTTCTATCTTGAGAAAAAGGGATTGAATTGTTAATGACTATCACCTTACATCCCCACCAATTCTGTGTAAATAAGTCTAAATAATTTCCTATGGCTTGTAGGAATCTATGTGAGCAGTAATCGAAAATTATTGTTGGTAAGTGATATTAAGAAGGTGGCAGAAAAATTCTAGGAGATGCTGCGGGATGGCATTGAGGGTTTCATCCACTAATAGAAAGCAAAAAGAAAAACAGAGCCCTAATAACTTACTAAAAATTAATATACAAGCACTCCAATAAGAGCTGTAATATGGCAGAGGCAGATATAGCTATATACATCGCAACCGGCGTTTCGCTTGCGATTTGTACTGCAATACAATTTGGAGAACGTTCAATTAGATATCGAAGAATGAAAGATCAGAAGTCGTTCGCCCAGATGGGTATGGAATACCAACCACCTGATGAGACGGCACAAGATAGGAAGAAGTCTACCCCTATCTAATCCTACTTCTATTAATACGAGAGAATAATTCTTCACAAGATTATGAGGGTAAATATAGATCTAGACGAGCACATCGTCGCAACCTTGCCCAAGATATGGGGAAATGAAGTTGGCTTTATAGGCGCGTTCAAGAAATTTAAAGAAGGGATTTTGGCTCTAACGAATAAGAAAATTATATTCATTCCTGAATGGGTGGGCGTTACACAAAAAGAAAGAGAAAAAAAATACTTTACCGAAGACCAGGCCAAGGTTACACGAATAGATGGTTATTCAGAAGTACAACTCGATGAAGATATAACAAAGTATTCAAAA
This sequence comes from Candidatus Nitrosopolaris sp., assembly GCA_051985995.1. Lineage (GTDB taxonomy): Archaea > Thermoproteota > Nitrososphaeria > Nitrososphaerales > Nitrososphaeraceae > Nitrosopolaris. Next base: position 3,821 of record JBPYDU010000039.1, on the reverse strand, counting down.
AGTGTTCTCATGCCTTTAGAATCTGTCATTAACGTTGGTAACGTCGAAGTACGCAAGGTGAACTTCTTGAGGATAAAATTCAATGCAAAGGGTAGGGCTAGGACTTATGACTTTGGATTAGCTAAGACTTTGACCAATTATCCTATTAGACAACCCTTACAGTATTATAGCTTGGACTGGGGCGCTTGGATAAAGCTGATAAAGGCGTATCTGCCAACTTAAGCCTATTCTTAGCTATTCTTGGAGTTCAAGGAGTGTTTTGCGTAAAGCCACGCAATATATTGCTGGATTTTAAAACGATACTCTCCGTTTCTCCCAATGGTTCTTCCAAGAAGATAACATCCGTGACCCTCTTCTTGTAATCGAATAACTCTAATTCGTAAGAATCTCCCTTGGGTCTATATAGCGCTAAACGCAAGGTGGCTGCCCCTTCATAGTCGTCTTTAAACGTCTTGTAATGTTCTGATACCTTAAGAGCTTTTAAAAATACCCATCTTGTTTCTAAAGCACTGGAATCTCCGTACAGTATAAATTCATACGAATGAAGGGTTTCAATAAATCTCATCTTTATCTCGTCATCTGGCCACCACTTTATGACTTTGTTCCAAGCATTAACGAGCGTTTTTCTCTTGTCGAAGACTAAAATTACTTTTGCTCGAACCTCGTAAAACTCGTATCCTACGCCCATGAAGGCATCGAACCATCTGTCGCTTTTATCAGTCACAAGTATTTTGAGTAATCACTGGTCATATTTAATGATTAGACACAAGATTAGTTTTCATTCGCCGTTAGTTAATTACATAGAATGTAACTGACAATATAATGATAATCATAGGTTACGTTAATGAGGATAGCATCAAGTCTAATTTTAGATGAAGTGGACCCATCGGCTTTACTGTAACAGCTCCTTCTTAGAACATGACTTATATTTTGGTTATAGAGTCTAGGTTTCATGGTCAAAGGTGGCAAAAGAGGTGGAAGAGTCCGAGATAAATGGAGAGACAAGCAATGGGTTGTAGTAAAATCGCCTTCGGCATTTGGAAGCGGCTTTCTGAACTACGTACCGATTACAGTCACCGACCTTGCAAAAGGGCGCGTGATTGAAAACACTATGTTCGATATTTTAAAACAGGATCCAACACAACATCAGACTAAAGTATTCGTGCAGATAGATAAAATTACCGAGGGTAGTGCAACGACCATTTTCAAAGGTCATGAATATGCAAAAGAATTCTTGAGGAGCTTGATTAGGCGCGGCAGTTCGATGATCACTCATGTACACGACTATATGACGATGGACGGCTATACGTTTAGAGTAGTATTAATCGCGCTAAGTCAAAAACGACTTAATTCCTCCAAAAAACACGAGATTAGGATGATTGCTCATAAGGCGCTAGAAGATAAGATTCCGAAGCTGAACGTCGACCAGTTTGTTCAGGAAGCAACTATGGGCAAGATGGGTGCAGACCTTCTTGCTGCAGCAAAAAGAATCGCCCCCTTGAGGCATATAGGAATTAAGAAGACAAAATTAATTTCAACGCCTGAATCGAGAGCTCTGTTGATGGCGAAACCGATTGAAAAAACACTCTCACCCGCAACAGAACAAGCTGATGAGCAAACTTAAGTAATACTCTTATCACCCGTTCGTATCGGTCATGATCCAGAATGACAATGTCAATTTTTCTGCTGCTGAGATTGGTATTATAGTTCATGCGACTGAAGAGAAAGATAAGATATTGGAACATCTAGATAGCACACTTGGTGTTTCACCTGATAGTTTTTTTACAGGATTTGCAGAGGGTCATTGGGGAAATAAAATTCTTCTGTTGACCGCTATTCTTGGCAAATCTGAGGCAAATTCCCTATACATGAAAATTAAATCTATTCTGGGCGACAAGGATAGCGCGCTACTTTCCAATTTGTTTGATGAGAAGGGAAATTTGTACATGCGATTAGACAAACAAAGAGTATGCAAGGGAAAGGTTACACTTTCGGAGGGAGATTCAGTTAGAATCAAATTCAAGCCCATATTGGCGCATAGACCTGGCAAATCAACGCAGAATAGAAGGAAGAAATGGTGTTAAAAAGAAGAGATCTCTGCGTCTACAATAGTAATCTTGAAAAAATGCTCAAGACAGCTGAACTTTTAGGAATTGATGAGATAGGTAGTGAATTCCATGGTAACGTCCAGGAAAATGTGATTTATCGTTTGGACAGACAGCCATCCCTAATCACTAATTACCCGTATCTTGTAGTTTCCGACAAGATTGGGGAGATATCTTCGCCTTGGCTGGATCTTTTTGTTATTAGAGATTATGTCAGGGTGAAGAATATTCTTAAAAAAAAAGTAAGAACGCGAATCGGTTTGGAGATTTCCCTAGCAGAAATACGCCAAGGGAACGGGCTTAGTGTCGGAAAATGGTTTGAACAAATTAGAGAATTACACAAACTTTGTAATTCGATAAATTGCCAATTAGTCCTTTCTAGTGGGGCAAGATTTCCAAGAGAAATGATATCCGGTCGCTGCTTTGATTCTTTATTAAAGCTATGTAATATCAAACCAGAAAGATACTGGCGAGATCTTGAAGAATGGATCGAAATAAAAGTTGGAAAAAAGTGTTACGTAGATGCTTAATAGGCGTGACAAACGCAGATATCTGGCCATATGGAATGGCGAACGTCGTTACGACCGGCGTAAAATAGTTGATGCGGTCAGTAAGCGAAGTTCCGAGCTATTTGGTCAAATAGCAACGGAAAAAGCCAAAATAAGATTCATTGGTGTTGATGAAAAAGAAGTTATAATAATAATGAGTTGTACGTTGGAAATGCTAGGATCCATGTTGTCGACTATTGTTTTGATGCATCCACCTATAGTTTTGCTAAGTATTTCAGGGACACTAAAGGCCTTACGAACACGAATGGAAAAAGATTCGGAAAAGTTTTTTCAAGCCTTCCTATAATCATTGTATCAGATAATAGATCTTTATATGGTGGTACATTTTTAGCAGGCTAACAATATTGTCCTATTGGGGATGAGGTAATTGATCGCTGCTCCAGACCGAGTTAAAAACGATGAAGATCTCGCGACGAACCGACCCAAATATTGGGCTTGGAGATTTGATTAGAGGATGAGAATTTCCGAAACCAATAATCGTATGTTCTAGATTTGCGATATGTAGAATGCATTAGGAAACGCATTGAAAAACGAAAGAAAAGAAGTTTGTGGGCACCAACTAGCTGTTCGATTTCACCAATGGTGTCTTTCGTCTGGAATTAGACCTATCTGTTCCCGTTCGAAGTACCTTTCAAGCTCCTGTGTCCATTTCTCTTTAGCAGCACCACCGCCAAGACCCTTTCTTCGCAGCCAAAACGCAATGACGCTTAACAAAAACACAGCGAACAGCATGACGCCGAAGATGTAGATCGATACGTCGTAAAATAGGGGGTCGTATTGTGGTCCTATCTGCATAAGCAGACCTTTAATTGCTGTGCTGATCATTGGTACAATAATTAGGATAGCGCTCATTATCATTATACAAAAAACTAAATCTATGATATATACATTTTGGTTCTGACTACTCACTAGCTGGTTTCATGACGAAAACTGAAGCGTGATCACAAGTCAAAGTGGTGAAGCAGCTGCTAATTTAGATGTGCATATAAGATCTTGAGATTTTATGGGACCTTTGGCTAAGGTGTTAAAATTATGGTGCCAAGTATAGCTACGGACAATTTTGAGACTTCTTAGGGATTTGTAAAGCCTGGTGGAGGCAGCACGATATTAGTTCTACTATATTATCGGCTGGTTTCAGCTGCGACTC
>JBPYDU010000038.1:0-5957 GCA_051985995.1 Candidatus Nitrosopolaris sp. | reverse complement strand
TTGTTCTCCATTCATTCTCAGCAGAGTAGCGATATACTGCAGCGATGATTTCGTCTCCTACTACAATGCATCTTAAGTCACGCGGAGGCCGATGGATCATTTCTTGTACATAATAAATACGGCCGAGTGGACTATCGTTTTCCTCCCTCATCTCGATTATCATATTAGCTACCTCCTCGTCTCGCAATGGATAAACTCCTCTTCCCCATGAACCTACTATCGGTTTTAGAACGACAGGAAATCCTGTACTATTAATGACTTCCATTGCTGCTCCCGAGCTGAAGGCAAAGTAGGTTTTAGGAGTGGGCACTTTATGTTTCGCAAGGGTAAGCGACGTCAGCAATTTGTTACCACAAATCTCCCCTACTTTGAACTTGTTGATAACAAAAAAGCCCAAAAATTCTATACACGCAGTAAGATATAGGCCTCTGAAATGGCTTATACTTCTCTGCAAGATTACATCTCCTAATGCAAGTTCTTTTCGTTTGCTAGCCGTTGAGATCGTGATACTCTTTGCGTCCGTCATTCGCGCCTTTATCCCTTTTTTTAAAGCCTTATCGTAAATTGATTTTTCTTCGAAGCGTACTTTGTCATAGAGGACGCAAAGTTCTACCATCTATTGCCCCCAATCTTCACCTACACTTTCAGCCGGTTTCAGGTCTACGGTATGCTGAGTCTTCGATGAGATCTCAAACTCAGCACCACAGTCAGGACAAGTCACAATTTCTCCTACTAGTGCATCATCTGGAACATTAATGTCCGCACCACAATCTTGGCATTCTTTCTTCATCTACCTCTTCCGCCTCCATCTTTGTTGTCCTCGGATCGCTGCCTTCTCTCTATCATATTTGCAACCGTCGACTGTAGCCCCCAAAGTTCTACAAATCCCTTAGCCAAACTTTGATCAAATGTCGAGTCAGCTGAATATGTTGCAAGTTCATTTCTATAGAGAGAATGTTGCGATTCTCTTCCAACTACCCGAAGCGATCCCCTCTGCATCTTAATTTTTACCTTTCCGCTAACCTTTTTTTGGGTTGCATCTATAAACTTATCCAAATGTGATCGTAATGGATCCTTCCATAAGCCTGAATAGACTAACCAACCCCAATGCTCGTCAACAACATGTTTGAAACGAAGTTCATGATTAGTCAAGACCATCTTCTCCAAGTCTTTGTGAGCCTCGACGATTACCACTGCGGCCGGAGCCTCATAAATTTCCCTAGATTTTATTCCCACCACCCTGTCCTCAATGTGATCCACGATGCCCACTCCCAAGGATCCGGCTTTGTCATTAACGTAACCTATCAAACTGATAATTTTCATACGTTGACCGTCGGCTGCAACAGGAATACCGTTTTCGAATTCTAATTCTATGTAATCTGCGCCATCATTGTCAAATTTTACGAATTGAAATGCGTCTGGTGGCGGTTCGGAGTTGGCATCCTCAACTATTCCTCCTTCGATTGCCCTGCCCCAGATATTGAGGTCAACACTGTATTTTTTGGCTTCCGAACTTATTGGAATATTTTGTTCTTGAGCGAATTTCATCTCTAGATCCCGTGTCAAATTCATATCTCTAATCGGTGCAATAATTTTTAGATGGGGGTCTAGAGCACGTATGGTGACATCAAACCTGATTTGATCGTTTCCTTTACCCGTGCAACCATGAGCAACCGCAGTGGCTCCATGGATATGCGCCTCCTCAACCAGCTTGGTTGAAATGAGTGGCCGAGCAAGTGCGGTTGCCAATGGGTATTTGTCTTCGTACAGTCCATTTGATTTAATGCTGGGAATTATGTAGTCGTTGGCAAACTCCTCCTTACCGTCGATGAGGATGTGTTTTATTGCCCCGATAGCTAAGGCCTTTTTTTCGATCGCCTTAAAATCTTCATTTTGTCCGCAATCTACGGTTAGACTAATGACATCAAAGTTATGTAGAGTCTGCAAATATCTTATGGAAACGGAAGTATCTAAACCCCCAGAATAAGCTAGAATAACTTTCTCGTTAGCCATCTATTACGCGACTTCGAGCGACCAACGCTACATTTATATTTTTTGGTCAGAACTGACCTGATTGGTGAACTATTGACCAATGTCGGTCAACGGAAAGTCGATAACCCATGTAGTAAAAGAGGTCATTAATAATGACCTTTCCTTTCAAGACTCTTTAGAACGGGGTTACTGCAATATAAGTGCGGTAGCAAGAATAATCAAACCACAAGTAAACGGTCTGCTAGGCAGAAATATTAGGATCGAAAGTATCATTACCGCGCTTAAACGATCGCGGAAACTCTATGATATTCCTGACCGGCCCATGTTGTCTATCCTAGCTAATAGCACCATTAGCGTGAAGACTGACGTCGCAAAGATAAGTACTGGAAAGAACAAGAGAAGTATTGAGAAGGTCGCTAAGGCTCTCACCCAATACGGTGACAATTTTATCAGTGTTTCAGAGAGTATATTATCAATAACCATCGTATTTGATGACACTTTACTACATGAAGTAAAAGGAATTTTCGCCAATTATAACATATTAGAGGTTGAGGATGATTTAGCCGCAATTATTGTTCACAGTCCAGAACAAATTATTAAGACGCCGGGATGCGCTATTGCCTTTTACAATCAGCTTGCACGGAGACATATTAATATGGAAGATACCGTTAGTTGCTATACCGATACCATTATACTAGTGAAGATGACTGATGTTGGAAAAGCGTTTAATGCTTTAACAGAACTCATATCCAGCTCCCGAAAATTTCCAAAAAAAGACAACAAAATTTTAAAAAGACATTAAAATTTTTATTCTGCGGAATGGTTGGTGAATTTGTGTACAGACGTTATACTTTGGATGAAGTCAAACGTAAAATTATTGAAGCATTACAAGATAATGCTACTGGTTTGTCTGGCGTCGAGCTCGCGTCAACAGCAGGAATTAATCGGATGACTATCACCAAGTACCTAAATATCTTAGAGACGATGAGATTGATCAAGAAAAAAAAGGTAGGTTCTGTAAATGTTTGGTTTGTAGAACGTGGGACGGAAGATTATGAATTTCCGGTGAATTATCTTGAAGTCCAACAAAAATTTATGAATGCAGTAATGTCCGGTGATGCAGATCAAGCTCGAAACATTTTGATAAGCATTATTAATTCCAATATCGAGTTACTAAAGATTTTAACAGATATTATAGTTCCCACTCTAAACACAGTTAATGAGTTATACAATAGAGGTCGCCTCGGAAAGACAGAACGAATTTACTTGTTAAATTTGATACTGGAATTAATTGATTTATTGAAGTTTAGCATACGGCCAGAAAGCATTAAACGTGGCGGTTATTCCTTGTTCGTGGCAGCATCTGAGGACAGAATCTATCACGCAAAAATTGGAGCACTCGCCCTGCAGATTTTGGGGTTCAGAACATCGTACATCGGAAATGTCGAACCGCACATCGATCCTTTTTTTGATATTGATTTTCAGCGCTACATAACGAAGCTATGGGATAATAAGAAGGGTCTTTTGTTAATATGCATTTACTCTTCCGGAGAAGGCTCATTGCGTTTCTTATACGCAGCTGCTAGAGAAATGAAGGCGAAGCTAAAAGCAGAACTCAGGATAGTGTTATTCGCCCCTCCGGAGCTTCGAAATATCACTGACTCATTAGGGAGTGACTATGTCCCCGATGATCTGAACTCTCTTGTTAAATGGGTCGAAAGAGAATACCAGAGGCTGAAATTATAGGGTCAGTCAACTACTTAAGAGACGGTCACAATATTGGGCCAAGGAGTAGCTAGAGCTAGCAGATGGCAAATGCAAAGCCTTTTTTCGAATTGCTAGGCATGAAATAATCTCCACGACGTTGGTAATATCACAACACACCTTGTTGGTACAGTCGACAACTATTGTAGAGTTGGGATATCCAATTTGAGTATCGTTTTCTCGGTAAAGGGATCTCTCTCAATTGTCGCCGATTAGACAAAGATTTTCGATCTTATCATAAATTGTGTTTATCTGAGACTGGATTTCCAACTTTTCGACTTCGGTATTTACTGATTCTTTCTTTTCGTACAGCTCTCTAATTTGTTTATGCAAGCCGTATTTGATAACCCCGATCGACGGATTCATGCATCATACGATGATAAGGCAAAATTAGATAGCATTAATTGTCAAAAAATTTTGCCCCTGTGGACAAATTTCTAGCTAAATAGATAAAACGACCTTAATATGTTCTATAAATCAAATCGGAAAAAGGTGGCTTTCTTGATTGAGCCTTGCGTGTAGTAACTTTGACCTCAGTCTCTTAAAGGCAACGAAGCAGAGTACCCATGCTCAAATCAAAAAGGAGTAATTTCTGACAACAATAATAATAATAATATTTTTAATCAATTGGTTATCTATTTGTTATCAGTTGGCTGATATACGTGATAGGAAATCCACTTGTTCATTGAATACAATTTTTTCTGATACAAGAATAATTTTGATCGATGGCGATGTTTTGACTTGATTAAAACAGCAAATGAGGATAGAAGCATGAAAATATTGATAGCAGAGGACGACATCGATACTGTATTATTGTATAAACATTCAATTGAGAAGAGACATCATGAGGTTATAACCAGCAGAGACGGGCAAGAATGTCTAAATATTTATCACCAAGAATGCCAGCGAACCAGATTTGCAAAGCGGTACACCGTAGCGAAGACGTTGCCGTTTGATGCAGTGATCCTTGACCACAAAATGCCGAAGATTAATGGAATCGAAGTTGCAAAAGAAATGCTAGCAATAAATCCACACCAAAGAGTGATCATCGCTTCCGCATTTGTTAAAGAGACTCTTATCGATTCAATAAAGAATCTAAAGCATGAAGTAGAGCTGATACAAAAACCGTTTCATCTGACCGCCTTAGTTGATACTATCGAAGATAAAGAAATCTATACAGAACTACAGAATCTCAATGTTGATATTACTGTAGTTAAGGCTCTTAATCCTACACACGAGCAGATAAAAGATCTTTTAGATCGGCTTAGAAGAGTTCGAGAAATGCCAGAATTCGTGACTTCGGAAGGAGTAACCAATCGCTCCTTTAAATGGTGTTAGTATCTCTTGGATAATGCGTTGGAAAAATATCTATATCCCTAGGTTATTTCATTGGATAACGATTGCCATAATGAACAGAAAACAAATGAGAATTGTACTCGGCGCCACCATAGTAGTCTTGCTTATTTCTCAATATGTCACGAATGGATTAGTTGGCATTGTGACCGCATTCTCTTCGGTTCAAGATAGGCATTCGCGTTTATCGCTAATTGTGGATACCAGTATAATGCAAAAGGCAGGTCAGAGCCATCTCCTTCCATTTATCCAAAGCAGTATTCAGAATTCCGAAATCCATTATGTTAGTTTGGCAAACATCACAACCTCCTCATTACTTACCGATATTTTCAAAAGAGTCGAAAACTCGGTGGTTCAGATAACAAGCAGAATAAACGACACAAGTAATTTGCAAATTATCATAAATGGCAGCCCTTTACAAGACCAATCTACTAGATTGGGATCAGGATTCGTTTATGATAATCAAGGACACATTGTGACTAACAATCATGTCGTGAATGGTGCTAAGACGGTTGACGTGACCTTCGTTGATGGAAATACCTATAAGGCAAAGGTAATAGGGACTGATTCTTCTAGCGACCTTGCAGTATTACAAATTACAGATAATTTCTCAGTTGAACAAGTCGTTCCGCTTGTTATTGCAAACTCGTCGAATCTACAGGTTGGACAGCAAGTAATAGCTATCGGAAATCCATTTGGACTTAGCGATACCATGACCACCGGGATTGTAAGCCAAACGGGACGTTTGCTTCCCAATCCAGATACCAGATTCGGTATACCAAACGGAATTCAGACTGATGCTGCAATTAATCCTGGTAACTCAGGTGGTCCATTATTAAATTTGCAAG